>CAKPAT010000023.1 GCA_934133155.1 uncultured Bacilli bacterium | reverse complement strand
TAGGGTAGGCTTTGTTAATGAAAATTATATAGTTTCTGATAACTCTTATTTAGTTGCCCAAACTTTAGTTAATTCTTATAAAGTTACTTATGATTATCAAACTAATGGTGGTAAGAGTGTTTCTAAAACTACTGGTAATGTAAATTATGGTTCTTTAATTGATTTAAGTGTTACAGCTTCTAAAGACGGTTATGAATTTGTTGGTTGGAATACTAATAAAAATGCTCAAATTGGTATGTCTAGTTTAACAATGGGCACATCTAATGTTACTTTATATGCAATTTATAAAAAAGTAATTGATATTACGTTTGTAGGTAATGGTGCAAGTATAAGTATGGATAAAAGTAGCTGTGCTTTATACAATAACGATAGTTATTGTAACATTTCTGCACCTGTTATTACACGTGATAATTTCGAAGTTTTAGGTTTTTCTAAAGATATGAATGCCCATAATATTGACTTTAAATCGGGTGTTATTCCTTTAAATAAAAGTGGTACATATTATGCGATAACTAAAAGAGATATTAATGTAACTTACTATAAAGGAACATATACCAAATCTATTTCAAAAGTTAATGATGTATGCACAATTTGGAATTTAGTAAAAACTTGTGATATTACTTTACCTGTTATAACACCTAATGATGGTTATGTTTCTACTGGCTTTAGCCTTAAAAAAGATGATTATACAGGAGGCTTTCCTGATAAAAGCACGATTAGTTTATCTGAACCTCAAATTTATTATGGTAACAGTGCTGATATAAGTAAACCTACTATTAGTTTTTATCCAAATGGTAATAGTGGTTATAGCAAGGATGGAACTGATATTAGTGTAACTATATCAGATACTGGAAGTGGACTTAAAAATGGACAAACTTTATATTATGCATTTAGTACATCTAAAGATGTTGCACCAAATTTTTCTAACTCTATCAGTATGAGTAATACAAATGGTACATTAAGTACTAAAGTTACTGTTCCAGCTTCTGCTTCTAGTAAATTAACTGGTAAGTTTTATTTATGGATAAAATCTGGAATTAGTGATACTTTTAATAATACTTCAGAAAATACGGTTAGTAAGGTGTTTTATTTTGATAATACACCGCCTGCACCAACAATTTCTATATCTAATATAAAAACAAATTCTTTAACTGTTATAGCAAATGCTTCAGCTGAATCTGGTATTAAAAATTATGAATTTAAGATAGGCAATAGTAACTGGGTTAGTAGTACAAATAACACCTATACATTTAACGGGCTTACACATAATACTTCTTATACAATTAGTGTTAGAGCAACTAGTAATGTTGGTTTAAAAGGTGAGAATTCTATTACTGGCAAAACTAGTGTTTTAAATGCTCCAACTTATAGTGAAACGTCAAATGGTGATACTAAAACAGTTAGAATAACGTTTCCTGATGGATGTGGTAGTTTACTTAAATGTAGTTATTCTAAAAATAATGGTATTTCTCAAAATGTAACTTCTAAAACTGTTGATGTTCCATTTACTTCTTCTGGCACTATAAAAGCGTCAGCTACTGATGGAACAAATACAGTTAATAGTAGTTATACAGTAACTATTAATCATACAGTTAATTATTATTGTTCTACTAATGGTGGAAGTGGTGATACAACTGCAAGTGTTAATGAAGGTTCTTCGATTGATTTAAGTAAAACATGTGATAAAAGTGGTTGGAATTTTCTTGGATGGAATACTGATAGTAATGCGAAAAGTGGAATAACAAGTAAAAGTATGGGTAATGAAAATGTTAACTTATATGGAATTTATTCTAAAGACATTACTGTAAATTTTGTTATTAATGATACAAATGCAGTTTCTAACAAAAATACTAGTCCAACATGTACAATGTATAATAAGAGTACGACATGTTCTATTTCTTCTCCTTCTTTATCTGTTAAAAGTGGATATTATGCGATTGGTTGGAATAGTGTTAAAACGGCAACTACTTCTAATTTTAATGCAGGAACTAGCAAAGATTTTTCTTCAAATGCTACTTATTATTCTATAACTAGGAAGAGCAGTGCTTATACCGCAACTTTTAATGGCAATGGTGCGTCTTTAAGCAAATATTCTGCTAGCTGTTATGCATTTAATGGTAGTTCTTCTTGTTCTGTTACATCTCCTACAATAACAAGAAGTGGATTTACTATTGTTGGTTTTTCAACTAGTAATACTGCAACGACGAGTAGCTGGGGTGTAAATAAAACTAAAAGTATAAGCAGTAGTGTTACTTATTATGCGATAACTAAGAAAGATGTTTCTGTAACATTTGCTAAAGGTCATGGTGTTTCTTCAATTGGAGGAACTTCTGGAAAATGTACAATATGGAATAATAATTCTAATTGTGCTGTAACAACTCCAAGTATAACAGCAAATACATATTATACTGTTGTTGGTTGGAACACTAGTAGTACAGCAACAAGTGGTGTTGCAGCAGGAAGTAAAGTATATCCAAGCACTAATACTACATATTATGGATGTGCTAAAGATACAACTGCACCAACATGTTCAATTAGTTTATCTGGTACAATGGGGAATAATAGTTGGTATAGAAGTAACGTCAAGGTAACTCTTAATATGAGTGATAATGGTGATGGTATTGGTTCATATGGACTGACAACTTCTTCATCAGAAACTTATAATAGCACTTCTACTGTTACGGTAAAGAGTGATACTGGTGGTGTTACATATCGTGGATATGTTAAAGATAAAGCTGGTAATACTAAATCTTGTTCTGTAAGTTTTAAGAGGGATGCAACTCCACCTCAAACGCCTTATATTACTTCGATTATGTGTAAATCAGGCTCTTATCAGACGTATAATACGTGCAATGGTAAAACTCAAGTGTGTCATTTTAACTTTAATATATATGATGATTATGATTCTTATTGGAATTATTCTTATGATGATACATATGTAGCAGCCGACGTAAATCAAGGACAAAATTATGCGAGTGGATATAGTTATTCAGAAGTTTATTGGGTACCATCTAGAACACCAGGTACAACAACTGTATGTCGTTGGACAGGACTTAATGACTGTGGATATAAATATAATAGTGTTTATCCAGCAAAAATTGTTCAAAGATATAGGACATATGATAAAGCTGGTAATGTTAGTGCTGAAGCTGGTGCTGATATTTGCTTGAAAGCTGAGTCATATACTGGTGAGTGGTCTGATTATGATGGATTATCATGCTATTAATTTAAGAGGTTAGTTTTAGCCTCTTTTTTTGGTGTGGTTTTATCTTGAAAGTAAATTTAATTTCGTTTATAATTATGTATAGTAGGTGATGGTACATGAATAAGAAAGGTTTTACTTTAGCCGAACTTTTAGGTGTTATTGTGATTATTTCTTTACTTGTTATTTTGGTAATGCCTAGTATTATAAATAAACTTTCTAAGAATAAAAGTGAAGTTAATACTTCTTTAAATGAACTTATTTATAAGGCTTCTGATACTTATATCTCGGAAAATAAGGATTTATTTACTCCGGTAAATGGTGGTAAAAAGTATTGTATTTCTTTAAGAACGCTTATTGATGATGGTAAGCTTTCTGAACCGGTTAAGGATATTACTTCTGACGAAGATATTTCAGATACTAAGTCTGTTTTGGTTACTGTTTACAGTAATGGTGTTTTTGATCATAGTTTGGTTAAAAGTGATAATTGTCAAGATAGTGATTATAGCTCTTTGATTGAGTTTGTGGTTACTCCTTCTGGAACTGATTGGGTCAAATCTAGGAGTGTTACAATTAATTATCCTAATCTGGGTGATGGTTACAAGTATTATAGTAAAAAAGGTAATGGTGATTGGGTAGAAAATAATGGTGGTACAGTTACTATACATGATATTAAAAATAACAGTAAATATGTTGTTAGCGCTAAAGCTGTTGGTGAGAATGTGATTAGTAGCTCTGTTAATGTTTATAATGTTGACAGTATTAAACCATATATAGTAGATGTATTTGTTAATAATAATTTTACTAATGTTGATAGTTCTGTTGTTTTTCAAGCTAATGATCCACTCAGCGGCGTTTCTGCCTATTATGTTGGTACTGATAGTACCACACCTTCTTTAAATGCTAGTGGTTGGATTGATTGGCCTGGCGGAACTTCTATCACAATTTTTGAACCTAATGGTAGTTATTATCTTTGGGTTAGAGATAAGGCGGGTAATATTTCTGACCCTAAAACTTTTTCAGTTTCTAGTGTTGATAAAATTAAGCCTTCCTGTGAACTTACTGTTTCCGGAATAAAAGGTGATAATGATTATTATACTGGCGATGTCACAATTAGCTTTAAAAATAGAGATGATATTGATTCTGGCCTTAAGAATTATGAAATTTCAGATTCAAAGACTTCTAATTATAATTCAAATGTAAATAATAAAATTTATACTGGCAGTGATGGTAAAGTCACTTATTATGGTCATGTAATTGATAACGCAGGTAATACGAATATGTGCTCTATTAGTTTTAACAGGGATTCTACTAAGCCAACTTGTAAGCTTAAGGTTTCTGGGACGATGGGAGACAATGATTGGTATACTAGTGATGTAAATGTTAGCTTTGATTATTTGAAAGATAATTTTAGTGGTGTTAATTCTTATGATATTAATACTTCTTCTAATGAATTATTTGATAATTTGGATAGTAAGGTTTTAAAGAGTGATAGTTCTTCTATTACTTACTTTGGTCATGTTAAGGATAATGCTGGTAATATTAATAGTTGTAATGTTACTTTTAAAAGGGATTCTAGTAAGCCTACGTTTTCTATTAGTACTAGTAAGGATACTAGTAGTATAACTACTATTGTTAATAATGCTTATGCTTTATCTGGTATTAAGAGCTATGAATATTCTAAAGACGGTGGTAAGAGCTGGTATAACGGCGGAAATACTTATACTTTTAATCATTTGAAAGCTAATGAGAGTTATGACATTAAGGTAAGGGTTACTAGTAATGCTGGTTTAGATGATACTAAAGGTATTACTGTTTCAACTAATGTTCTTCCTATTCCAACTTTTAAAACAAGAGATACTGGTAAGGCTTCAGATATTAAGTATGTAACGATTATTTTTGGTAGTGGTTGCAATAGTGAGTATGTTTGTACTTATACGGATAATGCTGGTAAAACTGTTACTGTTAAGGATTCTTCAGTAGAGGCTTTATATACGGAAAATGGCTTTATTACGGCTAAGATTACGGATAATGTGAGGGTTTCTAGTAGTAGCTATACTTTGAATTTGTATTTTACTTTGAGTAGTCTTAAATATTCTGGTGGTCTTACTTATGATGAGTATGCAAATAATGGTAGAAAGATTTTTCAAGGTGCTAATCCAGATAATTATATTATATTTAATGGCAGTAAGTGGAGAGTTGTTTCTATAGAAGATGATAGTAGTGTACAAATTGTTAGTGACACTTCTTTAGGTAAAATGGCTTATGATAATAATAGTAATAGGGGAACTTACTGCAGTTATTCTTCTTTGGGATGTAATAGTTTTTATGCTGTTAGTAATGAGGAAAATCAATGGTTTAAGGGAAATGTTACAAGTGATTCTAGTTTGAAGAGTTATTTAGATAGTAATTTATATAATAAGCTTTCTTCAAAGTATAAGAGTTTAGTTATGACTGGTAAGAATAGAATTAGATTTGGTGCTGCTGGTGATACTTTAGGTGTTAGTCCTATTTCGAATACTTATTCTGCTTATCCAAGAGATGATGATTATACGTTTGGCTATTTATGGAGTCATGTTAATAGAAGTATTTCTAGTAAGGATGTTTATGTCCATTTACTTAATGTTTATGATTATGTTATGGCTAGTAGTAATGGCAACTGTTCTAATTTAAAAAATAATAGTGAGTGTGCTAATGATAACTGGATGAATAAGGGAAGTGATATGTGGCTTTCTACTAAGGTTTTTGATAGTCCTACAGCTTTATGGTTTGTTAATTCTTCTGGTAATTTAGTTTCTTCTTCTGGTAAGATTAATTTACCTAGTGGTGTTTATGGTACTGATAGTGATTCTTCAGCTAATGCTCTTCATAATGTTTATCCTTCTGTGTATCTTTCTCCTAATACGAAGATTTATGCAAATACTTCTGGTATAGCTTCCTTGCCTTATGAGATTTTTGATTAAAAAGCTTTAAAAGCTTTTTTTTCTATGCTAAAATATCTTCTTGAAAGGTGATCTTATGAATTTACAGTATTATAAATTAAAAAATGATTTTATTAAGAAAATTAAGGGTGATGAGGATATCTTTAATAAGGCAATGTTTATTATACATACAGTTAGACGGGTAGAGTTAATGGGTATGAAAGAGAAGTTTTTGAAAGATATATCATGTTATATTCGCTTTATGGATAGTTTTGTTGTTGCAAGTGGAGTTCCTTATTTTAATTATGTGTTTGCAAAGTTTTCGAAAATGAATATTAAAGAACATGAAACTGTTATTTTAAATAATGATGATGTGAAGAGCTGCTTTGAGTTTGCTAGAGATATAGATGGTGCGGATATAGAGGCTTTAGGTAAAAGAGTTAGAGATTTGGGTAATGCGGAATATTCTTATTTATTTACGACTTTAGATTTAAAACATTTTAAGGAATATGAAGATGTTATTTTGAAAAGTTGCGATCCTAAATATAACTGTTATTTTGCCTCTTTGAATGGTGCTGATTTTGATAGGCATGAGAAAGCGGTTATAGATAGTAATGATCCTTATTATAATTATTTGTTTGCCCTTATTTTTCCAAATTCTGATGTTTTAATGCATGAAGATGTAGTTATTCGTAGTGGTGATTTGGAGTATAATTATTTATTTGTAAAAAATATTAAGGGTGCGGATATTTTTAGACATGGTGAAATTATTTATAGTAGCGGAAATGAAGATATGATTAAAAAGTATAATGAACTTCTTCGAAAAATGATAATGGTTTATGCAGATAAAATTGCTGATACGATTATAAATGGTGATAATGATACTTTTAGTTTTGATTTGCTTGATAATATTACTAGTGGTTATAAGAGAAGGGTATTTAGAAAGTAGGTTATTTATGGATTTTAGGGATGTTCCAAGAGATTTTTGGAAAGATAAAGATAATGTAATGGAAGCGGTAAGCTATAATGGTATTTTACTTTCTTTGGCGGATAATAGTTTTAGAAACATGGATGATATTGTTTTAAAAGCGGTTTCTAATAATGGAATTGCTTTAAGGTATGCGAGCAGAAGACTTAGAAATGATAATAATATTATTTTGACGGCTATATGTGAAAATAGGTTTGCTTATAGGTATGCAAGCAGAAGGTTTAAACGTGATTATATTAAATATAGAAATAGTGGGCTTAATATTAGCTTGAAAGATTTTTTGAATGGTAATTTTAAGGTTTATAGTTTTAAAGGACTTGCTATATTTGATATGGTAAAAAGTGTTAAAAGTAAGATTAAGGTCTTTAAAAAATAATTTAGATTTTGTATAATTTTTTTAGGTGGTTTAATGTTTGACAGATTTAAATTGATAATTGGTGATAATATTAATATTTTAAAATATAAGAAAGTGCTCCTTGTTGGTTTAGGTGGTGTCGGTGGACAGACTTTTGAATCTTTGGTTCGGTGCGGATTTTTTAATATTTGTGTGATAGATTTTGATAAAGTTGATTTAACTAATTTGAATAGACAGGTTTTAGCTTATAAAAAGACGATTGGTTTAGATAAGGTTGATGTCGCTTTGAATATGGCTTTAAGTATTAATCCTGATATTAATATTTCTTTCCATAAGGTATTTTTAGAGAAAAGTAATATTTCGATTATTCTGGATGAAAAACCGGATTTTGTGATTGATGCATGTGACAGTATTTTAACTAAAGAGTTAATTATTAAAACTTGTCTTAAAAATAATATTCCTTTTATTTCGGTTATGGGAACTGGTAATAAGATGCATCCGGAGATGCTGGAAATTTGCGATATTAGAAAAACTTCTTATGATCCTATTGCAAAAAAGATTAGAAAAATGGTTAATGATGAGAAAATTCGTGGTAAGGTTCCGGTTATTTATTCTAAAGAAGTTCCTTTGATTCGTGGTAAAGTTGGCTCTACAGCGTTTGTTCCTGGGTGTGCAGGACTTATGGCAACTAGCTATGTAGTTAATAGTTTATTGGGTGGTTTGAATGAAAAATAATGTTTTAAATATTTTAAAAGATTTGGATGGCTTTTTACTTGGTATTGGTTTAAATGAAAAAATGCTTGTGACTATTCAAAATAATGAGAAGATTAATGATTGCTTTTTACTTAGTAAAAAAAGCGGTAATGGTAAGAAGGTTAACGGTTTTACTAAAGGAAAGGAAAAAACTATTCATATTAAAAAATTAAAGAAGTATTTTAAACGTAAGTCTATTGATAATATTGTTTGCGATTATTCTTTAGTTTCTAAATTTATGAGAGGTTTTGTTTCTAACAGTATTTATTTAAATTCTGGTAAACTTTATTTATATGGCTCTTCCTTGGATATTGATAAGGTTATTAGAAAGTATGAGTGGTATAAATGTGATACTGAAATTTTGAGAAACGGTGATGAATTTTTACTTATTGTTGATAACAGCAATGTTAGTTCTAACTTTTTTAAGGATGTTTTTTATAAAATTTGGGATTTATACACTTCTTTTTTGGAGTTTTTGACGGATTTGCTGATCAATTAGCTTGACACTGGTTTTATAAAATGCTAATATGTACTTGAACACACAGTGTTTTTTATTTTAGTTAAAAGGTGGTAGAATGAAAAAGATTAAGCAATTTTTTAGTGGTATTAAAAAGGAAATGATAAGGGTAAGATGGCCTAAAAAGAAGGAAATGTTAAAGTACTCTTTTGCAGTTATTGCTTCTATAGTGGTTTTTGCTTTATTCTTTACTATTTCTGATGTTGTTATTGCTTTAATAAGAACTTGGATGGAGGGACTATAATGGAAAAAGAGTGGTATGTTGTTAATACATATTCTGGCCATGAAAACAAGGTTAAAGAAAAGTTAGAAATGCGTGCTAGTTCTATGGGTATGGAGGATTATATTTTACGCGTTGTTGTTCCAGAAGCTAAAGAGATTGATGCTAATGGCAAGGAGAGAATGAAGAAAATTTTTCCGGGTTATATTTTAGTTGAGATGGTTATGACTGATGAGGCTTGGTTTGTCGTTCGTAATACTCCTGGTGTTACTGGTTTTATTGGTTCTTCTGGTAAGGGTGCAAAACCTTTTCCTTTAACTCCTACAGAAGTTGATAGAATTTTGGGCTCTATGGGTATGAGCAGGCTTACTATTGAAAATGATTTAAAGATTGGCCAAAAGGTGAAAGTTGTTTCTGGGCCTTTCGAGGGAATGTATGGAACTATTAAATCTACTGATTTAGAAAATGCTAAGTTAGAAGTGGCTCTTGATTTGTTTGGCCAGGAAACTATTGTTGAACTTGAATTTTCACAAATTTCTGTTAGTTAGTTTACAAATGTTTTGAAATATGTTATTATTAGTTAGCTATATTTTTGATATAGCTTTTAAGTGGGAGATATTGATAAGCGGATGTCATTTGTACCACTCGCGAAAATTATAGGAGGTGTTTTTCGTGGCAAATGTTGTTAGAACAATTAAATTACAATTGCCAGCTGGTAAAGCTACGGCTCAACCACCAGTTGGAACTGTTTTAGGTCCAGCAGGAATTAATTTGAATGAATTTTGTACAAAGTATAATGATGCTACTAAGGATAGAATAGGTGATATTTTACCTGTAGCTATTAATTTATATGATGATAAGAGTTTTGATTTTGTTATTAAAACTCCACCTACGACTTTTTTACTTAAAAAAGCTGCTGGTATAAAGAAGGGCTCAGTTAAAGGTAGAAATGAATTTGTTGGTACTATTACTGAAGCTCAATTAGAGGAAATAGCGCAAACGAAACTTCCAGATTTAAATTGTTACGGTATTGAAGAAGCTAAGAAAATTGTTGCCGGAACTGCTTTAAATATGGGAATTAAAATTGAAAATTAATGGTTAGACCTGTGGGAGGAAAGATCCGCTAACTTTCCACCTAACCACAAGGAGGTAATAAAATGAAGAAAGGTAAAAAATATTTAGAAGCTATTAAAAAAGTAGAAAAAAATAAACTTTACACTAAAGAAGAAGCTGTTAAATTAGTTAAAGAAACTGATATTGCTAATTTTGATTCTTCTGTTGAAGTGGCTATGCACTTAAATTTAGATCCTAAAAAAGCTGATCAGCAATTAAGAGGCGCAGCAATACTTCCTAAGGGTACTGGTAAGGTTAAAAGAGTTTTAGTTATTGCTAAGGGTAATGCAGCTAAAGAAGCATTAGAAGCTGGTGCTGATTATGTTGGTGATGCTGAAATTTTAGAGAAGATCCAAAAGGAGAATTGGTTTGATTTTGATGTATTAATCGCTACTCCTGATATGATGCCACAACTTGGTAAATTAGGTAAAATTTTAGGGCCAAAAGGTTTAATGCCAAACCCTAAAACTGGTACTGTAACTTTAGATACTAAAAAGGCTGTTTTAGATGTTAAAAATGGTAGAGTTGAGTATCGTACAGATTCATATGGAAATGTTCATGTGTTAATTGGTAAGACTTCATTTAGTGATGAAGATTTACTTGAAAATTTAAAAGCTTTTGTTAGTTTGATTGTTAAATCTAAACCAGCTGTTGTTAAGGGAACTTATGTAAAAAATATTTCTATTTCCTCTACAATGGGTCCTGGTATTAAAATTGATATGAATAGTTTTGACTTTTAAAAGCTAATGTGTTATAATTTAGTTGTTACGCCGTAGACAGTAGGTGCTTAAAGCTTAATTTCCTACCGAGGAAACTTTATTTAAGTCTTTTCGCTCTGCCCACGTGACAGAGCTTTTATATTACGGCTAAAAGGAGGTGTTTTCTTTGGCAAACCAAAAAATTCTTGATGCAAAACAAAGAATAATCGATGAGATTAAAGAAAAAACAGAAAATGCTAATTCAGTTATTTTATTTGAATATCAAGGTTTGACTGCTTTTGAAACTAATGAGCTTAGAAGAAAATTAAAAGAAAGTGATTCTGAGTTTAAGATTTACAAAAATACTTTAGTTAAAAGAGCTTTCAATGATATTAATATTGATTTAGCTAGTGAACTAAAAGGGCCTGAAGCTATCGCTTTTTCTAGCGATCCTGTTGCTCCTATTAAGGCTTTGAGTGATTATTCAAAAAAACATCCTGCTTTGATTTTAAAAGCTGGTATTGTTGATGGCGATTTAGCCGACCAAATAAAATTACAAGAATTATCTACTATTCCATCAAGGGAAGGATTGCTTACTATGCTTGCTTCTGGACTTATGGGTACAGTTAGAGATTTATCAATTTGCTTAGACTTATATAGTCAAGATTTAGAAAAATAAGAAAGGAATGATTTAAATGGCAAAATTTACTAAAGATGAATTTATTAATGGTTTAAAAGAAATGACTATTCTTGAAGTTAAAGAATTAGTTGACGCTATGAAGGAGGAATTTGGTGTTGATCCAAGTGCTGTTGCAGTTGCTGCTGCTCCAGCTCAAGCTGAAGAAGCTACTGGACCAAGCACTGTTACAGTTACTTTAACTGCTGCTGGTGCTAATAAATTAGCTGTTATTAAGTTAATTAAAGAAGTTACTGGTTTAGGACTTAAAGAAGCTAAAACTTTAGCTGATAACGGTGGAGCTATTAAAGAAAATATCCCTACTGCTGAAGCTGATGAATTAAAAGGTAAATTTGAAGAAGCTGGAGCTTCTATCGAAGTTAAGTAGTTTTAATATGGTTATAAGCCTACATGATGAAAATTGTGTGGGCTTTAGCTGTATATAAAAAGGAGAGTGCTTTGTGGCACATTATTTTACTAACGATTATGTTAAAAGCAATAGGGAAAAGATATTTGTTAATATGAGAGGTATTTCTTTTTCTTTTATAACTGACGGTGGTGTTTTTTCTAAAAAAGGTCTTGATTTTGGGACTCGTTCATTGCTGGAAAATATTGATTTAAACGAATTAAGTGGAGATGTTTTAGATTTCGGGTGTGGATATGGACCTATTGGTATTTTTTTAAAAAAAGGAAAAAATATAAATGTTGATATGATTGATATTAATGAAAGGGCTTTGGAACTTGCTTTATTAAATGCTAAGCTTAATGATGTTTCGGTCAATATTTTTCAAAGTAATGTTTATGAAAATGTTTCTAAGATGTATGATGCGATTGTGACTAATCCACCTATTAGAGTGGGCAACGAGGTACTTTTTAAGATACTTTTTGGGGCTTATGATCATTTAAGAGATGGCGGATGTTTATGGCTTGTGATTAATAAGGATCAAGGAGCTAAAACTATTTTAAAAAAGCTTAGTGAGGTTTATTTAACTGATGTTGTTTGTAAAAATAAGGGTTTTTATATAATAAGGGCACAAAAACATTGACATTTGCTTTGCAAACATTTATAATTATAAATTGGCGACGTGTATTTTTTTAATACATGATTTCAACTGAAAAAACTAGTTATTAGGGGTGAAAAATGGCTTACAAAATTCAAAAAATTGGCAAAAATCGTGAGAGAAGAAATTATGCTAAAAAACAAAATGCGATTGAACTTTGTGATCTTTTAGAAATTCAAACTAAATCGTATTCTTGGTTCTTAAATGAGGGCATCAAAGAGGTATTTGATGATATTTTTCCAGTGGAGAGTTTTACTGGTAATTTATCTTTAGAGTTTGGTGAATATTCTTTTGATGAACCACGTTATAATATTAAACAGTGTAGGGAAAGATGTACTACTTATGCTGCGCCGCTAAAGGTAGAAGCTCGTCTTTTCAATATTGAAACTGGTGAAGTTAAGGAACAGGAAATTTATTTGGGCGATATGCCAATTATGACTGACAGTGCTTCATTTATTATTAATGGGGCTGAGCGTGTTATTGTATCACAACTTGTTAGATCTCCTTCTGTTTATTTTAGTAAGGAAGTAGATAAGAAAAATGGTAAGGTAACGGCTTCTGCACAAATTATTCCAACAAGGGGTACTTGGCTTGAGTTTGAAACTGATGCACGTGATATTATTTATGTTCGTATTGATAGAACACGTAAGGTTCCAATTACTACTTTACTTAGGGCTATTGGACTTTCTAGTGATAGTGATATTAATGAACTTTTTGGTGAAGATGATTATATTACTAAGACTATTGAGAAGGATGCTAATAAGAATACTGATGAGTCTTTGATTGATATTCATTCAAAATTAAGACCTGGTGAACCTAGCACTTTAGAAAGTGCGAAGAATCAACTTATTACAAGATTTTTTGATTCTTTTCGTTATGATTTAGCTAAGGTTGGTAGATATAAGTTTAATAAAAAACTTAATGTTGTTGACAGGTTACTTGGATGCACGCTTGCTGAGACTATTAAAGTGGATGGTGTAGTTTACGCTGAAAAAGGTGAACTTGTTACTAAAGAGGTTTTTGATAAGTTAAAACCTGTTTTAGAAGCGGGCTATGGTAAAAAAGAAGTATTAGTTAATACTGATTTGGATACTTATAATACTGTACAGGTTATTAAGGTTTATTCTAAACGTAATAAGGATAAGGTAGTTAATATTATTGGTAATGATCAAGACGCTACTATTAAAAGACTTACTATTCCAGATATTTATGCTTCACTTTCTTATTATTTAAATTTATATGATGGCATTGGCCATTATGATGAAATTGATCATTTATCTAATAGACGTGTAAGACAAGTTGGTGAGCTTTTACAAAATCAATTTAGAATTGGTATTAGCCGTATTGAGAGAATGATTAGGGATCGTATGAGTACTCAAGAACTTGCTGAGGTTACTCCTAAGAGTTTAATTAATATTAGACCACTTACAGCAGCTATTAAAGAGTTCTTTGGTAGCAGTCAGCTTTCACAATTTATGGATCAAATTAATCCGATTTCTGAACTTACTAATAAGAGAAGACTTTCTTCTTTAGGACCTGGTGGTCTTTCTAAGGATAGAGCTGGTATGGATGTACGTGACGTTAATCCATCACATTATGGTAGACTTTGTCCGGTTGAATCTCCAGAAGGACCTAATATTGGACTTATTACTTCACTTGCTAGTTATGCAAAAGTTAATGAGTATGGTTTTATCACTACTCCTTACAGAAAAGTTGATAATTGCAAGTTAACTGATGAAATTGTTTATATGACGGCTGATGAAGAACTTGAATATTATATTGCACCTGCTACTACTGCATCTTTAAATGGTGTAATTACTGAGGATAAGGTTGCAGTTAGGTATCAAGATGATAATGTGATTGTTCCTAAGGAAAAAATTGATTATATGGATGTTTCACCTCAACAAATTATTTCTGTTACTACTAGTGGTATTCCA
>CAKPAT010000022.1 GCA_934133155.1 uncultured Bacilli bacterium | reverse complement strand
CATATATCCTTTTACTGTTTCAACTAAGTTTGGGATTAAGTCGTTTCTTCTTTTTAATAAAACATCTACTTGTGCCCAGCCATCTTTTACTTTGTTTCTTAAAGATACTAAACTATTATATGTTGTAACTCCATATAATAATATTATTGCTACGATAACTAATGCAATTATTAAACCCATATTCATCCTCCATTCTGTTTTCATTATACACTAAATCTATGCATAAAGCAAAAGGTTTTTCTATAAATAATTATACGGTGTTTTTGTTAATTTTCTTTGTATATTTCTTTTTATTTTGAGAAAACTATTATTTAGAAAGGGTGATATTTTGAATATTAGAGATTATATTGTTAGTAATTTTAGCGGTTTAGAAGTTTCTGATTTTGCTTCAGCTATTAATGATAATATTAAGGAAAAAAGTGAGGAGAGTTTACCTGGACTTGGTGTTTTTTTTGAGATTTTATGGGAAAATTCTTCTTCCAAGGAGAGGGATAAGTTTGTAAATATTTTAAAAGACAATATAAAAAAGCCTTAGGGCTTTTTTATTCATTTATTACTGGTTTTTCAAATATTAAGTTTTGATATTTGACAATATATGGTGTGCCGCTTTGTGTTTTAAATAAGAATGCACCACTTTGGAATTCAAATGTTTGAAGATCTAACTGACTTGATGTTATTTTTTGATTTGTTTTTGGATCTATGATGTTGTTATCGTTTAAATCTTTTGAAAGTGTATACACTTTTTTTCCGGTTTTATCAAAGGCATATACATCTGATGTATTTTTATCAAATATAATTAAGACATTTTCAAATATTCCTAGTTTGAAGTTTCCTGGGGCTCTTACTGTTGATGTGATGTTTTTATCATTTACGAATAAGCCAGTTTTTATTTGATTTTTGTCTGAGTAAATTACTCTTACGTCTAATTTACTTCCGTCTACTGTTACGTTATTTATGTCATATTCTGTGTAGCCGTTTTCACATTTGGCGGTTGATGTAGCATTGTAACTTTCAAGTTCGATTGATATTTTACATGCAGGGTTGACGTTTGGATATGGATTTACATCTACTTTGGCCGCATTTGGATTGTTATTTGCAGTATCTGGTTTTTTTACGTTTGATAAAACGACGCATGTTAAGGCGATAATCATTAGTATAATCAATACTATTAGCCCATATATTATTTTTAATTTTGTTTCTTCCCTTTTCATTCTTTACACCTCTTATTTTAATGTTAACACATTTTTTGATAAAAATATAGTCCTTAAATTTTTTTTATGTCATTTAATATGATTTGGTATTCGTCAAATCTTTTTTCTACCTTTCCCTTGATTAGGTATATTTTATTAGGTTCTATATTTATTTTTGCATATGTTTTAGGAAATATAGTTACCTCTATTTTGCCCATTTCGTCACTGGCGGTTATGAAGGCCATTTTTTCTTTGTTTTTTGTTTCTATTTCTTTTATTTTTTCGGCATATACGATTGCTGTGATTTGTTTATCAAAATAGTTTTTTATGTCTTTTAATTCAATAATATTTGGATGCTTTAGTTTGAGTTCAGTTATAGGGTTTTCAGTTATGTATAACCCAAATGTTTCTAGTTCTATTTGCATTAGTTTTTCTTTTGGATATTCTTTATATATTTCTAGTTCTGGTTTTAAGTTTTCACTTAGATAATTACCTATTGCACTATAGTTTAATATTTTATCAATATTTTTAATTAGTGTTTGGCGATTATAATTAAAGTTTTCAAAGGCACCGGCGTTAATTAATTTTGTTAAGTTTTCCTCGGTTATTTTGTTTCTGCAAACAAAATCAAAGATGTCTTTATATTTGCTATTTTTTCTTTCTTCTATTATTTCTTTTGATATGTTTGCGGGAATAATGCTGTTTAGTGGATACATTACTGAGCCATCTTTTATGGTGTATTCGTTTATAGCACTGTTTATGTCTGGTTTTAATATTTTTATATTGTTTTTTATGCATTCGTTTATGTATTCTTTTGTTTTTTGTGTACTTTGCATATTTGTGTTTAATAGGTTTTTAATAAACACTTGTTTAAAATGAGCTTTTAAGTAGGCCATTTGATAGGATATTAAGGCATAGGCTACGGAGTGTGATTTATTGAAACCATATGAAGCAAACTGATATATTAAGTCATATATTTGGTTTGCAAGTTCTTCACTGTAACCTTTTTGAATACTACCTTTGATGAATTTTTCTTTTTCAAGCATTAGTATTTCAGCATTTTTTTTACTCATGGCTCTTCTTAGTAAATCGGCTTCGGCTAATGTGTATCCAGCCATGATGTTTGCGATTTGCATGATTTGCTCTTGATATATTATTATGCCATAAGTTGGTTTTAATACATTTTCTAATGATGGGTCAAAATAGTCTGGTTTTTCTTTGCCTTCTTTTCTTTTGATATAATTTTCTATGCTGTGCATTGGACCTGGTCTAAATAAGGCGATGGCTGCTACTATGTCGTTAAAGTTTTTGGGCTTTAATTTTTTTAAAAAGTTTATCATTCCCGGTGATTCAAATTGAAATATACCTAATGTGTTTGCTTCTTTAAATATGTTTATAGTCTCTTCGTCATTTTCTTTTATGTCTTTTAAAGTAAAATTTGGTATATCATTTATGATATTTTTTATTATTGTAAGATTTTTAAGTCCAAGGAAATCCATTTTTAAAATGCCAATTTTTTCTAAAATATCTTTATCATATTCGGTGATGTAGTATTTTTCATTTTTATCTAATGGGACGTTTTCGTCTAGGTTATTTTTTGATATGACAATACCGGCTGCGTGAATTGAAGTGTGTCTTTTTAGACCTTCTATTTTTGAGGCTACTTGATATAATGGTTTTAATTCTGGGTTTAGATTTAGATAATTATTTACTTCCTTTTCGTTTTCTTTTAATATTTTCTTAGGATTAAGCATTTTACATAGGGCGTCAATTTTTTTGTCATTTATTTGCATGATTTTGCCTATATCTCTAATTGCTTGTTTTGAAGCGAGAGTTCCAAATGTTGATATTAAGGCGACTTTTTTAGAACCATATTTTTTTATGCAGTAATCTATTACTTCTTCTCTTCTTTCATCTTCAAAATCAACATCTATATCAGGCATAGTTATTCTTTCAGGGTTTAAAAATCTTTCAAATAGCAAGTTATATTTTAATGGGTCTATTTCGGTTATTTTAAGCATATATGCGGTTAATGATCCGGCAGCACTACCTCTTCCTGGCCCAACGTATATTCCACTATTTTTGGCGTATTTTACATAATCAGCAACTATTAAAAAATAATCATTAAATCCCATTTTATTTATTATAGATAGTTCATATTTTAATCTTTCAATATATTTTCTTGGAGCTTTTTCACCAAACATTTCTTTTAATGATTTAAGACATAAATCTTTTAATGCTTGAAAGCTATCTATACATGGGTATTTAGGAAGCAGGTCTTCTTTTTCTATTTTTAAGTTGCACTCTTTTATTATGATGTTTTCTTCTTCTTTAAATAGACTATTTGTATCTTCTTCTACTATATTTCCAGTTTTAATGGCATGGAGATATTTAAGATATTTTTTCTCTTCGTCATTTAGTACTCTTACTTCTTTTATGTTGATGTAGCCGTCTCTTTTTTCTTCTTCTTTTTCGTAGCCGATATAGATATTTTTAAAGTATTCTTTTAATTTTGGGTAAATATCTTTATTTTTAGCAGGGATGACACAAATTAAATTTTCTTTATTTATTTCTTTTAGTTTTAAGTTTTGCTCGTTTATTTTTGTTTCTATTTTTATGAGACTTTTATATCCTTGATAGTTTTTAGCATATAATAAAATTTTTGCAGGCACATTTATTTCTAAGCCAATTATTGGTTTGATGTTTTCTTTTTTGCATGCTTTATAAAATTCAAGGGCACCATACATATTGTTATCGGCGATACCGAGGGCGTTTATTTGTTTTTCTTTAGCTGCTTTTACTAGGGCGTTTATTTTTATCATACTGTTTAGTAAATAGTTATCTGTTTTTATATTTATGGGCATGTTTTTCACCTTCTGTCTTTATTTTACTATATTTTTTTAAGAATAACGAGTTTTTTATGGAAAAAAATTGACTTCTTTTTAATATTATGATAAAGTTATTTAGAGACATGAACTTACAAGGAGGGATATTATGGCTAAGAAAGCAACTCAAACAAAACCTTTATTTGGCAATCGTCGTTCACATGCGAATAATGCGACTAGACACGCTTTTAAACCAAATTTACAAACTGTAACTATTAATGGTAAAAAATATAGAGTAACTGCTAGAGAACTTAGAACGCTTAAAAAGGTTGTTGATGCGTAACAAAAAATCAGTTTTGAAACTGATTTTTTTATTTTATTATAAAACTAATTCCGATTTTTTCGTTCTTGGCTACAACTTCGTACCCTAGTAGGGAAAGGGTTTGTTTTACAATTGATAGTCCTAGCCCAAACTGTCCTTTTATTCCTTTTTTATAAGGAGTAAACATATCATTCATTATTGTTTCATCGATATTTTCACCATCATTGTAGAAAGTTATTTTATGCCCTTTTACGGTTATTTTTACTTCCTTTCTAGCATATCTTATGAAATTGCTTAAAATATTATCAATTATAGCTTCCCACATTTCTTTTGTACCTTTAAAGGTTGTTTTGGTGTCTAGTATATCGAGTTGCCATTTAATATCTGGCCTTGTTAATTTGAATTTTGATATGGACGCTTCTAATATATCGACAACGTTTATGTTGCCACTTTTGTAATTTTCCATATCTTTAAAATAAGTTAATTTATTTAAGTATAGTAAGGAGTGTACTTTTATTTCTAATTTATTTATTTCTTGTTTAATTATTTTTAAACCATTTTTTTCATCTTGGACGCCATCTTCAATGGCTTCTATATATGATTTTATAACGGTGAGAGGGGTTTTAAAATCATGTGAAATGTTTTGATACATTTGATTTTTATATTCTTCTTGTTTTTGTAATGTAAGTTTCATTTCGTCGATGGCACTGGCCAAGACTTTTAATTCATCATCAACTTTATAGTTGTATTTATCAACGTAATTATCGTTGCTTAAGTTATCTACTTTTTCTTTTAAATGGGTTATTTTTTGTGCTAGTGATTGTGACCACCATGCGACTATTGTAAGTATTAATAGAAGTGTGATAAGTAGAACGGGGAACACTGCTTCTATAATATCTTCACGCATTTGTTTTACATAATTATCACTAGTTATTGCTACTTTATAGCTAAACTCATCTTTCTTAGTATTATAATAATATGTCTTATTTTGGTATGTAAATTTACCATAGTCATCTTTTATTTTTTCTAGAATTTGATTAGCAGAAAGATTTACGACTTTATTTAAGTTATTTGATACCGTTATTACGTTATCTTTTACATAAAGGTATGCGACACTACTATCTATTTCTGTTGAACTTACATCATATCTAACTACGTCGAGTGGGGTTTTTAAGTATAGATATATATTTTTTTCGTAAAATGGGATTAATATTTTTGGTAGTATTATGGCTAAGCTGATATAGAGAAGGATAAACATTATGCCAACTACTAGAAGTAGCTGTCTATATAGATTATGTTTTAACTTCATGACATTCTATATCCATATCCATATATACTTTTTATTTTTAATTTTGGCAACTTTTTTCTAACTCTTCTGACTAGGTCGTCTACTACTCTATCGCTACCAAAATAATCATCACCCCAAACGTTTTTTAAGATTTGATTTCGGCTAAAAGATATGTTTTTGTTTTTTAAAAACATTATTAGTAAATCAAACTCTAAAGTGGTGAGAGAGATTTCTTTGTCGTTTTCTTTTACTGTTCTTTTATCTATGTCGATTTCATATGTTTCGTAAGCAATTTTTTCAGTTTGTGTATTGTAAGTTCTTTTTATTATATTATTGACTCTTAAAACTAATTCCTTGGGAGAATAAGGCTTAGTTACGTAATCATCACTTCCTAATTCTAGGCCAATAATTTTATCTAAGTCTTGATCTCTAGCTGATGTAAATATTACAGGCACTTCTTTGCTTTCTCTTAATTTTTTTATTATATCGTATCCGCTGACGTTATCGCCAAGCATTATATCTAGTATCCATAAATCAACTTCATCAGTTATGTGATTTAAAGCGTCTGTTCCACTGTAATATTGCATAACTTCATAACCAGCTAACTCGAGATAAGATTTTATTAAATCGTTTAAATTTTTTTCATCTTCTACTAAGCAAATTTTATACATACTTTTATCGCCTCAGTTTTAGTATAACACTATTTTCTTTTGAATGCTATCATATATCACTTCCTTTGGCAAGAGTCTTTTTTCTCTTGCTCTAGATACATGATACTAAACAATTGTGGTTATAATTTGATAGAATTATGTGAAATTATGGTTTTGTCATTTTTTTAGGCGACGCCACAAAGGGTATCAGGTAATATATAAATATGTTGTGCCATTAGTTTGTTATTTATATGATACATTTTGGCTCAATTTGGTTTATGTTGCTGTCTAAAAACATGTTTTCCGTGTTTTTATTTGTAGTGTCCCAGTTTGCGGTTACTTTTTCTAATGAATGTGTATGTGAAAAAATGGAATTTAAGTAAGTTACATTTGTTATATCAAATGAGCAAAGATTTAATTCTTTTAGACTTGAACACCAGTTAAACATAATAGACATATTTGTTACTTTTTCTGTATTAAAATTATTTAAGTTTAATGAAGTTAAACTTTGACAGCAAAAAAACATTCCACTCATATTTATCACGTTTTTTGTGTTAAAACTTGCTAGGTTTATTTCAGTTAGTGATGTACATGTTGAAAACATATCTGTCATTATAGTTACATTTGACGTATCAAAATTACTTAAGTTTAATGTTTTAAGTTTACGGCAAGCATAAAACATACCACCCATATCTGTTACATTTTGGGTGTTAAAGCTTTTTATATTTAATACTTCTAGGCTTTCTGTGCCATCAAACATGTTATTCATATTTGTAACATTTGCGGTATTAAAACTTTCTAAATTTAATTCTTTTAAGCTTTTACAATTTTGAAACATTCTAGCCATAGTTTTTACATTTTTTGTGTCATAACTATTATTAAAGTTTATAGTTTTAAGATTGATAAATCCGTCAAAGAAGTAACTGGTATCTTCGTTGGCGATAATTCCATTTTTTGAAACTATGAATAAATCATATTTGCCATTTGTATTTTCTACTGTGTATGCGACTACTCCATTGTCTTTAGCTTCTGATATATCAAATATTTCTTTGGCATTACTTGGAATTTTTGTATTTTTAGAAAATGTGATGTTTTCTATATTTTCTTTATAAAAATCACTATGAAAATCTTCTTTACTATTTTGATAAAATCTTTGAATTTTTTGAGATTTTTCTTTGATGTTTCCTTTAGCCTTTAAATTTATGCTTGTATTAAACGAAGCATAAACTACGGTTAGTAGGAAAAGCATTATAAAAGATGTGGTTATAATTATTTTTCTTTGTTTTCTTTTGTGCATATGTTACTCCTTTTTAGCATATAATATGACATTATGTGTTAATAAGAGTGCATATACGTTAATTTTTCCCTATTTATAGGTTGAAATTCAGTATTTTTTGATATAATTAAAGGTGAAATGAACGTATAATGTCATATTATACGTTCATTTTTTGGTATTTAAAAAATCCCGTTATTCACGGAATTCAAATTCATAATCAGCTATTTTTATTATGTCGCCTTCTTTGATGCCTTTTTCTCTTAATTCATCGTCAACACCCATGTGTCTTAATTTATTAGAAAATCTTAGTATAGCTTCATCTGTGTCTAAACGGCTCATTTTGAATAATTTAATTACTTCGTCACCACTTATTATCCACGTTTCACCGTCTTTTGTTATATTATATGGTTTTTTCTCTTCAAATTTATAAACAATATGGCTTTCTGGCTCTTCTTTTTTGATTTCTGTTTTTGGTGTTTCATCAAGTAAATCAGCAAGTTTAATTAATATTTCATTTATTCCTTCGCCTTTTATGGCAGACATTTCATAAATCTCTTTGTTTACTTTTTCTTTAAATTTTTTTAAATTTTCTTTAGCGTCTGGCATATCCATTTTACTGGCAATTAATATTTGTGGTTTTTCAGCTAATGTTTTGTCAAAGTTTTCTAATTCTTTATTAATTGTTAGATAATCTTCATAAGGATCATTTGTTATGCCACTCATGTCGATTAGATGTGCTATTATTCTGGTTCTTTCAATATGTTTTAAGAACCTATCACCTAAGCCGCTTCCTTCTGAGGCACCTTCTATTAATCCTGGAAGGTCTGCGACAACAAAACTTCTACCATCTATAGTTTTAGTTACACCTAAGTTAGGAACTAATGTTGTAAATGGATAATCGGCTATTTTAGGTTTTGATGCGGATATTTTAGAGATAAATGTTGATTTACCTACACTTGGTTTTCCAACTAGTCCAACATCAGCCATTAATTTTAATTCTAATTTTATTTTTATATATTCGCCTGGTTCACCATTTTCAGCATATTTAGGTGCAGGGTTTGTTTTAGTGGCAAATGCCATGTTACCTCTTCCACCTTTTCCACCTTTTGCAACTATTACTTTTTCTTTATCTTTAGTAATATCAGCAATCACTTCGTTTGTTTCATAATTCATAATTACTGTTCCAAGTGGCACTTTAATTATTACATCATCAGCATTTTTACCATATTTTCCTTTTCCTAGTCCATTTTCACCATGAGGGGCTTTAATTATTCTTCTTTTTTTAAAATCTATTAATGTATTTAGTCCTGTATCTCCCTCAAAAACTATATTAGCTCCATTTCCACCATTTCCGCCAAATGGACCTCCTAATGCAACATATTTTTCTCTTCTAAATGCTAAACATCCATCTCCACCGTCTCCAGCATATAATTCCACTAGTGCTTCGTCTACAAACATTTTAATCACCTTTTTCCTTTTATATTATACATGATAGTTAATTAATATATCAAGTGAAAAAATAGCTTTATTTAGCTATTTTGTTCCTAATTTTTTAGTTTTTATTCCTGATAATACGTTTTCTATTAAGCTTTCTTTCATCTCATTATGTTCTTGTAATCTTCTTTGTCCTTCGGCTATTCTTTCTTCACGTGAATGAATTAATTTTCCATTAAGGTAACAACCAGCTAGTCTATCTGTTTGTATCTCGTCTGCTAAATATCGTTTAGCATATGCGATCTGTTGATTAAATCTTTCTTTATTCCAACTACTCGTTTTACACATTTCTTCGTAATCATATCCAAATTGTCTATCTGACATAGTTATATTTAAACCGGTATTCGTTAAAACGCAATCGTTAATCATTCCATCTACGCCAATTATTTCTCTGACATCTACTGTAAAATGACTTAAATCTACACCGGTTAAATCGCAATTCAAAAATGAATATCTATTTAAAAATTCTGAATTATCAACATTTTGTAAAAGTTTAGCATTTTGTAAAACACAATTTTCCATAAATATCTTTTTTGCACTTGGAAAACTATTTGTTAAATCTAGACCAGAAAAGTTGCAGTATTCAAATACCATCACAGATTCACTTAAATTGTTAATTGATTTTTTAAAATCTATTTTGGCATTAGTGTAACTATAATCCACATCATTATCTATACAACATTTAATAAATTCATTAATTTTTTTGATTGCACCGGGGCCTTTAAGATATAAACCCATGAAAGGATTCCAAAGTACATTATCAAATGATACTTCGCTTAAATCAATTTTTCTTAAGAAAGCACCACTCCATACTGGTAATTTAACGATAATTTCTTCACCATTATATAATGTGATTACTTCGTCAAATAATAATTCTTCTAGTGCTTCTTTATCAATGCGAACTCTTTCGCCTTCTTTAACGCTTTCTAATTCCTCTTCTACTTTTTCTCTTAATATATCTTTGTCTTTTTGTCTTAATTTCATTATGTTTTTTTCCCCCCTTTGGTGGCATTTATTATACTTATATTTTAATAAATGTCAAATTCACATAAAAAATAGCTTTTATAGCTATTTGGTTTTTAATGTATAGTTTGTTGCTCCCCATGGGAAACCTGATACTATAGTATCTTTTGTTTGCTTAATTACAAAGGTTATTTTATCATTACCGATAAAGGCATTATCACCAATTTCTTTTATATTACTATCTATCCAAATGCTTTTAATTTTTTGGTTGGCAAAAGCACCATTGGATATTACAGTGACGTTTGTTCCATTTATCATTTTGGGAATGAATACTGTTTTTTCACATGATGCTGAATATCCGGTTATGGTTATTTCTTCATTCTCGTTTAATATTGTTTGAAAACAGCTAGCGGATGTTTCTATAGTTTGTACGTCATTTAAGGCGTCTTCTTTTAATTTGTCGCTGGCTAGTTTTCTATTACCTAATATTGATAGAGTTCCTAGCATTAGCATGAGGAAAAGCACCATTATTCCATATAATAATGCTGAGGTTATAAAACCGTTTTTTTTCATAAACATGCACCTTCTACTTTTATTACATTATACATGATTTTATTTTTTAAAACAAGGTTGTTTTGTTTAGGCTTTATTTTAATTTTTGCATATATTATTATGGTGATTTATATGAATGGCAATTTTTGGTTTGGCAAGGGCAAATGGGGTATTTTATTTTTAGGATGTGCAATTATTTTGTTTTATCAACTTATTTTAACTTTGTTTTTACTTACGCGATTTAATGTATTTTTGCTTTTTGTTTTTATGATTTTTCTATTTTTGTGTATCTTTAAGCTTTTCTTTTGACGTTATTTTCTTTGTTTTGTACATTTTATCTAACATAGCGCTTATTTTTTTACACATTTCGTATTCTTCTTCATTATAATTTATTATATCTGGCATGCTTATTAGTATATAAAGCAGTTCTTTTTCATCTTTTGTTAATGGGTAGTTTTTTTCGTATTCTTTTAAAAGTTCTTCAAATTCAAAGTCTAGGGCATGATTTTGGTAGAGTTTATATATATCAAAAACTGGGCTTGCTATTTTAGCTTTGTCCCAGCTTACTAGATATGATTTTTCGTTTCTGATAAAGTGCTCAAGTTTAAGGTTGTTATGAAGTACGACGTTTCGCATTTTTCTTTTTTCTTTGACCATTTCGTGCCATATTTCTAATCTTTGCTTATTTTCATCTAATGTTTTGAAAATTAGGCTAATGTTCCTCGCTAGTAAAAATTCGCTGGGGCTCATGTATACTTTGGTTTCTATTTTTGTAATAAGGTTTGTGTAATGATTATATAGATATTCAATATTTCCATTTAAGTCTTGGTATAAACTTTCGTATTCGTTTATATCTACTTCTTTGTAATGGGTGGTTTTACTATGGAGTAAGGTTGTTAGATGAATTAAATCAACCATTTTTTGTTCGTCTGGCACATCTAGTCCTTCAACGTATGTGCTTATTTGATAATCATCATTTTCTTCGCTTAATAGTTTTGGCATGTAGTCAAAGTTTCTTGATTTTAGGTAATTTATGATTTTATAATTTAATGGATTTTTTTTATAAACTAATTTTCCTTCTTTAGTACTGATGATTAGTGCACTGTTGATTTTTTCGTATCTTGTGGCAGTTAAACCTTTTGTTTTTAAAATTTCATTGATTTTCATTTATTTGTATAATTAGTTTATCTCCCTTTTTCAGGTCGGTTATTTCATTATAATTTTTTAATATCTCTTCATTTATGTTATATTTTTGAATAATTTCTGGTATAGTGTCTTTTTCTGTTACCATGTGCACTTTATATGTTTTGTATGTTTCGGTTTCTAGTTCACTAAAGATAGTTTTTTCTTTTTGATTTACAGGCTCTTGTTTTACCTCTTTTTCTATTTGTGATTTTTTTTGTTTTAATGGCTGAGGCTTTTCTGCTTGCTCTTTGATTTCTTTTTTTTCTTCCTTTGGCTTTCTTACTATTTCTTCTTCTATATTGTCTATAATTACTTCTATATCAACCGATAGTGTTTTTTTGTTTTTTATTTCATAGTAAAAGTCATTTATATCTATGGTACTTCCTTTAGCATTATATTTGGTGTCTAAAGTAATATCAAATGGTATTTCATTATCAAAGGGTACTGGATTTTCGCTTTGGTTTTTTTTGTATTCACCATTTATGATAAAGTCACCAGATATGTGATGGGCTTCTTTTTTTAAGACGTGATGTTCTAAGGAAATGCTTCTTATTTCGTCTATCCCGTTTTCAAAATTTATTTCTCTTTTAAATGGAACTATTTTGTTCATTAATATCCCTCCTAGCTAATTATATTTTTTGTTTTGATTTTTATGTATTATATTTTTCATTTGCATAACTAAAATCGGCTTTTTCTAATATATCTTCTATGTATTCATTTTTATTATTTAAATATTTTGGGTAGTATGCGTGCTCCCAAAGGTCTAAGGCAAAAAGTGGTGTTAGATTATATGAATATGGTGTTTCTTCATTTGGCATATTTATAATACTTAATGTTTTTTCTTTGTTTTCTACTAGAAAAGTGTAACCAGATCCTACAAGTGTTTTAGCTTTTTCTTTAAATAGTTTTATAAAGTTTTCATAACTTTGGTACTGTTTATTTATTTGATTTAATAAAGCTTTATTTGGTTTGACTTTTTCTTTTATACTTTTCCAGTATAGATTGTGATTTAAAAGGCCACCGGCATTATAAAGTATCTCTCCTCTTTTTTCTAAAGGAAATTTATCTATATTTTCTGGTATTTCTTCTAATTTATAATTTTGATTTTGGATTAATTTGTTTAGATTTTCAGCAAATTTTTTATGAATGTTATAGTGATGATTTTCACTTATGGAAAGTGGTTTAGATATTTCTTCTTTATACATAAGTCCTTGTATGATATATATAGTCAGTTACAAGAGAGATTTTGTATTTAATTCTGACTAGTATATTATCATATTCCTTTTGTTTATTTCTCTCAAATTTTATATAATATACTTAAGATAACTGTGGATTGTTTATTTAGTCCTTGTAGCTTTGACTACTCTATTGGAGTTTACAACCACAGTTTTATCTTTAATTGCTTATTGGTTGGTTGAAGCTTAGACTTCTTATAACAAGCAAGGCTGTGATAGATATAAACTGTGGAACCACTTTTGTTATCTAAAATATTTTATTGTGAGGTGTTCTTTTATGATTTATGTTGGCGTTGATATTGCCATCACTATGCATCTATTGTTAATTACTCAACTGGTGAAGTTATTGAAAATCCTTTTTTAGTTACTAATAATAAACAAGGATTTGATCTTCTTTACTCAAAAATTAAAGATTTGGATAAAGAAAATGTTTTAATTGGCTTAGAATCTACAGCTCATTATGGTAACAATTTCATTTTCTATTTTCATGAGAAACAATTCAAAATAGGTCTTATTAATCCTATTCAAACTTCTACTTTGAGAAAAACAAGAATTAGAAAAGTTAAAAATGATAAAGTTGATTCATTGCTTATTTGTGAAGCACTATCTTTAGGCTATTATAATCTACTTTCTAATTATGATATTGAATTACTTGAAATTAAATCTTTATGTAGATTTCGTAAAGAACTTAAAGATAAGGCTTCTGGTGCTAAAATTCAACTAAATTCATATGTTGATCAAGTTTTTCCAGAATTGAACTGTTTTTTTTAAAATAATTTAGATATTAAAACTGCTCATGAACTTTTAAAACTTTATCAATCCCCTCAAGATATTTCTAAATTGAATTTGACTAAACTTTCTAATTTACTTGTTAAATCTTCTCGCGGTAAATATGATAAGAATCGTGCTATTGAATTAAAGCAACTGGCTTCTAACTCTGTTGGTATTAACAATTATGCCTTATGTATCCAAATTAAAATGACTATTGAATTAATTGAACTTCTTGAATTCCAAATTAAAGATATAGAAAAACAGGTTAGTGAATTTATCAAAAAAAACGATAATGTTATTACTTCAATCCCAGGCATTGCCGATATAACCGCAGCCATTATTATATCTGAAATTGGTGACATTAATCGCTTTAATAATCCGAGTCAAGTTTTAGCTTTTGCTGGCTTAGATCCATCCGTTAAACAGTCTGGTACTTTTAACGCATCTTCTACTAGAATGAGCAAACGCGGTTCTTCTCTACTTCGTTATGCTCTAATATTAGCCGCAAATAACGTTCAATTAAACACTAAAACTTTCAATGATTATTATAACATTAAAAGAGCCCAAGGTAAACTACATTACAATGCTTTAGGACACTGTGCTGGTAAATTAGTTAGAGTCATCTTTTATATGTTAAAAAATAATGTCAAATTTAATTTAGATTAGTTTTTTCAAAGAACTTTGTTTATTTTATTGTCTTCATTGACAAAAGAAGCCGATTACCGTAACCTCATTACGGTGCATTGCTGTGCAATAATTTTTTATTTTTTACTTTTTTAATTTTTTTATAAAAAACTATTGACTATTCATAGTTGGTCTCCTTTTTTTAAATATATGCGAAAAAAACTGATTTAATCAGTCTATTTCAAATGGAGTCTCTTTACTTCCGTCATTTTTGAATTTTATGTTTTTAGTTAGAAAAACTACTGGTTTTACGGAATAATATGATATAGCATAATAACCACTTAACCAACCTAAGCCACATTGCCCAGCAGTATTTTCTTGAGTAACAGAGTAGCCTTCACGGTACTTTTCAGAATCACCAGCTATAGGTTTATCCATAACCCAGTATTCTGCCAAACTTTTATCTAAATAGTTGCCGTTTTCATAACCACATGGGGCACTATTTACT
>CAKPAT010000021.1 GCA_934133155.1 uncultured Bacilli bacterium | reverse complement strand
ATATGACGAGTGATAGTGGCGTCGTTATTGCAAAAGTGACTGATGGAATAAAAACTGTTTATAGTTCTTATAATAGATTGAGTGCATAGTTAATTTTATTGATTTTCTACTTGAATGTTTTACAAATTTATGTTATTATCTTTATAGAGTAGGGATGCTACTTGAGTTTATAGGAAGGAAGATATTATGGAATCTAAACAAAAGAATTTGTTGATTGGAACTTTACTTGCTGTAGTATTTGTTATGGCTGTTGGTTATGCTGCTTTTGCACAAAGTTTAACTGTTAATGGTACTTCTACTATTACTTCTAAATGGGATGTACATATGAAAAATGGTACTACTAATCCAACTTCTATTATGGGTACTGTACCAACTCCATCATTAACTGTTGATAGTAATGGTTTAACTGCTACTTTAAGTACTGATTTACAAAGCCCAGGAGACAAAGTAGTTTATACAATTCCAATTGTTAATGAAGGTACTTTGGATGCTGTTTTAAATAGTATTACTGTAACTGGTAAAGATGGTACTGCTGCTGCTTTAACTGTTGTTGATGGTGGTGTTACTGGTACTACTACTGCTACTACTGCTGATGGCAATATTAAGTATACTGTTGTTAGTCCAGGAACTAATACTTTAGTTAATACTACAGGTACTGTTAATTTAGTTATCACTGCTGAATATGTTAATGCTGGTGAACAAACTAATGCAAATGGTGTTAAAGCTGATTTAACTGTTGTTCTTGGTTATATTCAAAAAACTTTCTAGTTTAAAAGGCAATTTGTTGCCTTTTTTTTTTCTATATGTTATAATTCTTTATAGTAGAGATGGTGTATGAAGGGGCAATATATATGAAAAAAAATTTTATTATATATGGTATTTTGATTTTATATTTTATTTTAAATGGTTTTGTTTTACCTTCTTTAAATTTGAATTATTATAATGAATTTATTAATCCTCTTATGTGGATTGTGTGCTGCGGTGTGGCGGTTTTACTTAGTAATGATTCTAGTTTGAGGGTTAAGGGTAAACAAGATAAGATTCAAAGTTTACTTATTGTTTTGATTTTGTATATTATTTTTTATTTTTTATTAGGACTTTTATTTGGATTTGAGAAAACACCTTATTCGAAAGATATATTTAGTATTTTAAAGAATTTGTGGTCTTTTGTGGGGATTATTTTCTTCCAGGAATTTATTCGTGAGGCTGTTTTAAAAAATAGCAAAAAATCTATTTTAAATTTTGTTTTGATTACTTTTTTAATGGGATTAATTCAAATTAATTTTGTTAATTTTGAAAGTCATTTTGCTAGTTTTAGAGAGACGTTTATTTACCTTTCTACGGTAATTATTCCATCTTTCTTGGAAAGTGCTTTGATGACTTATTTGGTTTATATTTCTGGCCCTTTTGCGGCGATTATTTATAGGTTATTTTTGACGGTTCCTCCATTTATTGTGCCTATTATTCCACATTTAGATTGGTTTTCACAAGCGATTATTGGTATTGTTTTACCGCTTGCGACGTTTATTTATTTAAACTATGTACATACGAATAAGTCTGAAAGACTTTCTAGAAGGGAAAGAAAGAGTTATAATCCAGCTAGTTATATTCCTGTGTTTATTGTGATATTTCTTTTAGCAGGATTTGTTATGGGATTATTTAAGTATCAACCTATTGCTGTTTTATCTGGTAGTATGGTACCTGCTTTTGATAGGGGCGATGCGGTTGTTATTGAGAAGCTTACTAAACCAGAGAAGGCTGAACTTAAAAAAGGTGATGTTATTCAATTTATCAGTGGTACTAAATATGTAGTTCACAGAATTGTTGAAGTTTCTAGTGACGAATATGGTAATCCTTTATTTGTTACTAAGGGTGATGCGAATAATACAATTGATATGGATAAAGTGCCTATAGATCAAGTTATTGGTAAGGTGGCATGCGTGATACCATTTATTGGTTATCCGTCTGTATGGCTTTCTGGAGTTATTAGTTAGAGAGGGGAAGATGTTATGAAAGAAAATAAAGTTATTTTAAAACAGTGGGCTATTGTTTTAATTTTAATTCTTGTTTTGGGACTTTTTAGTAGTTCTATTTATATGATTTTTAAAGGTTTAGATAAGGAAAGTGTTGTTAAGAAAGATCTTTATTCTTACAATTATTCTACTAATATGAATTATAGGGTTTATTTAAAGAATAATAAGTTCTTTGACGCCCCTTATTTAGGAATGAATAAGCAGTATATTGCTTCTATTATTGATCGCATTGAGGTTGATGTACGCTACAACTTCCAAAGTACTAAAGATTTGGATTATAATTATAGTTATGAGATTGTGGCTACAACAAAAGGTCTTTACGAGACGACTGATGGTAAGGATGTAGAGGTTTGGTCTAAGGCTTATCCTATTTCTAATTTACAAACGCAAAGTGGCAGTGGTAAAGATTTTTCTATAAGTAAGACTGTTACTGTTGATTATAATACTTATAATGATATTATGACTGATTTTAGAAATCAATTTGGTTTATCTATTGATGCACGTGTTGATTTAACTTTACGTGTTAATATTACTGCTGGTTTAAAAGGTTCTAATAATAATACTTTACAAAGTAATACAGCATCTAGTTTGAAGATACCTTTACTTAAACAAACTGTACAAATTAGTTCTGATGCTTTAAATGGTAGTGATACTATTTCTGAAAATGAAAATAAACCAGCTAGTGTTAATGTTCCACTTGTTGTATTTGGTTTTATCTTACTTATTATTTCAGTTATTTTATTAAAATTTGGTATTAGTAGTTTACTTAAAGCGACTAGAAAATCTGAGTATATTCTTACATTTAATAAAATTTTGAAAGAATATGGTGACATTATTGCTGAGACTGGAACTGCTCCAAGTTTGAGCAAGTATGATGTTATTGAGATTAAGAACTTTGATGATTTAGTTGATGTTGAAGAGGAACTTCATTCACCAATTATTTGCTGTGAAACTAGAAGTGGTAGTGAATGTTTATTTGTTATCTTAAATGGTAATACAGCTTATAAGTTTGTTTTAAGGGATTCTGATTTTGAACATATTATTAGAAAATAAAAAACGTTACTCAAAATGAGTAATGTTTTTTTCGTCTAGTAAAATGTATCTGATGTTTCCTTTTTGATTTTTAAGATTTAAATTTTTATGATGAAGTATTGTTACATAATCTTTGTTTATTATTTCAAAGGTTTTATCTTTAGATTTTAAAGATGTATTATATGGAAATTTTTTTAAAATCATTAAGTCTAATTTACCATATACTATTTTTTCAATATTGTTTGCATATTTAGTTATTTCATCATCTATTTCGGGTGATATAGTTACTATTTTAACGCCTTTTTCTTGAAGTAATTTAACGGTTTCACTGTTTGATGCATTTAAGGGATAGTCAGATATGACATTATTTGTTTTAGCATATTTTTGAATACTTCCTATATCACTTACAAGTAAGTTTTCATTTTGATAATTGGGATAGTTTTTCATTATTCTTGGAAGTTTATAAAAGGTATTTGGATATTTTTTATATAGATTGTAATCTTCAGTGTATATTCTTTTATTTTTTATTTGTTTTAACTGCTCTTCATTTCTTACTAAGTAGGAAATACTGTCTTTATCTTGCTTTACTTCTTTTTTTGTGTAATTTATTTTTATTTTTTCATTTGTTTTAGTTTTTTCTTTTATAAGTTTTTCGCATAAACTTCTTCTTATTTCATTGATGTATTTGATGGGGATAAAGACATTCTCTAAGGTTATATCAATTTTATTTACTTCAAATGGAGTGCTACCTAATTTACTTAATTTTTCTATTATTTCTTCTTTTTTGGTGCTTTTATTTAAGGCTTTTTCTAAGATAATGCTTTTTTCAGTTATTTCAATATTATTTTGTTTGATAGTAATTTCTAGAGGTTTATTTTCTTTGCAGATTACTTTAAAATCTACTTTTACTTTTGGAAAATCTTTTTTATTTATTTCTTTAATTAGGAATGTATCAATAGTTTTATTTATATTTTCTTTATTTTGAATATTTAGTTTGTTTTCTATTACTGCAATATTATCTTTTTCTATTTTGTTTTTAAGAAGTAAGTTTTCATCATATAATTTATTTACTATCATACCTTTATTTGATTTAGTAAAGCGTATGCCATCTTCTTGGTATAAGGTGTCTGTTAGTTTTATGTAGATGTATTTTTTGTTTATTTTTGTTATTTCTCCTAAAGGGTATCCTTGATGGTTAGGGGATTTTGGATTGTAAATATCATCATTAAAGGTGTAACCACTGGTAAATTTTCTATTAAAAAGTTTTTTAAAATTTATTATTTCTTCTTCTTTTATTTGAGGATTTTTATTTTCATAATATTCGTCTATTAATCTTCTATATACTTTAGTGGTGTAGGCGACATATTCTTTGCTTTTCATTCTTCCTTCTATTTTTAAACTGTCAATATTTAAATCTAATATTTCTTTAATGTGGGGTGCGAGAAAAAGATCTTTGGTACTTAAAGGATATTCTTTTTTTCCATTTATTTCATAAGAAAGTCTGCAAGAACCAGCACACATGCCTCTATTTCCGCTTCTACCACCATTTAGACTACTGAATAAACAGTTTCCGCTATAAGATACGCAGAGGGCTCCATGGATAAACATTTCTATTTCTACATCTTTTTTTAAATTTTTAATTTCATTTATTTCCATTTCTCTTGCAATAACAACTCTTTTAACACCAATACTTTTTAAGAATTCTATTTCTTCATTTGTTTTTGCATTTATTTGAGTTGAGGCATGGATTTCTAAATTGGGAAGATATTTATGGACTAAATTTATCATACCTAAATCTTGCATAATAACTGCATCAACATTTATTTCATATAAGTATGCCATATAGTTTAAAAAATCTTCTATTTCATTTTCAAAGATAATAGTATTTGCGGTAACATATAATTTTTTATCATAGGTGTGTGCTAAATCTACAGCTTTTTTTAATTCTTCTTTATTAAAATTTTTAGCAAAAGCACGTGCTCCAAAGTTTTTGCCACCAATATAAATTGCGTCGGCACCATTTTTGATGGCCATTTCTAAAGTCTCTATATCACCAGCGGGGCTTAATAATTCTATTTTTTTCATATTTTTTCTCCTTTGCCTTTATATTATAGCACATTTTAGATTGACTTTTAGTCTTGATATGATATGATAGGTAACTAAGGAGTGATAAGAATGAATTTTAGCGAAAGTATTAAAAATGGGGTGTGTGCGATTTCGCTTGCTAGTTTAGGTATGACTGCCTGTTTAGGCGTTACTGGGTGTAGTTTAGATAGTGCAGGAAATACTGATAATGTATTAATCAATTATATGAATGGTGGTGAGGATTTTTTTAGAAATTTTAAATATACTTGTGTTTGGTTTGATAGAGAAAATTCTGCGGTATTAATTCCTGCATGGGATTATAATGCAAGAGGTTCAATAATGACCCTTAATTTATCTAAAACAAATGTATATTACGTAAGTATTGATATTAATGGTGATTATATTCTTTTTAAAACTAATGACGAGGTTACGAGCTATGACATGGCTTTAGCTTTTGCCGAAAGTGAACTTGGTGAAGATGGAAAAATTACTAATTATGCTGATTATATACAAGAGGCTAAAGAAAAGCAAAAGGTTAAGACTTTGAATTAGATTGGAGCGATAAAAATGGGTTATAAGAATACTCTTGAATATTATGAAAAAATTGAAGAAATTTTAGATAAGTTTGATAAAGAAGCTTTTCCCGATAAAAAAGAACAGCAGAAAGGCTTTATTCCAATTTTTTTGATAGCAAGTGCTTTGGGATGTGCTTTAGGTTATGTTATTGTTTCTGGTTTTACTAAAGATGCAGATGAATCTTCACAAAATAATGTATCTTATAGTCAACCTAAGTCTAGTAAACAAACAAATGATGCATTTATTTCTTATTTAAATGATGAAAAAAGTTCGTATAAAGATTATAAATATACTTGTGTATTGTTTGGACACATTGAAGGCGAGAATTCAGTTGTTTTAATACCTGCACGTAAGGTTGTTTATGAAGACGATAAAACTTATTTAGAGCTAAATAATGGATCGTCTAATTTAGATAAAATTAGTATTCCTCTTTCTGGCAATTATTTAATTGTTGGTGATGATGGTGGCATTACTAGCTATGATTTAGCTTTAAGTATTGCTAAGGATCTTACTGATGATACCTATAAAATTTATGATTTTAATGATATTTTTAGAGAAGTATATGGGTTTGATGAGGATGAAAAATTATCGGAAGAAGATGTTTCTAAAGTTTTAAAATTAAAAAATGATTAAGTAGTGATTTAATGTTGATAAGTGCGCTTTTAGCAGCAGCTGCAGCAGGAAATGCGGCAAGTGCAGCATATTCTGCAAATTTGAATAAAAATAATTCCAGCGAAACTAGTGGTAAGAGTTCTATTGTTTATTCTGATTTTAATACTAGATATACTTGTGTATGGTATAGGGGAGAAGATGTTATTTTAATTCCAGTTTATTCTTATTATAGGGAAAAGGTTGCAGATGAACCTGATATGTTATTTTATATTGACGAAAATGAAAACAATTTTCTTACAATATCTGGTGATTATTTAATAGTTGAGTCTAACGAATATCTTTCAAGTTACGAAGTTGCGTTATTTTATGCAGAAGCTAAGGTAGGGGAAAATGGTAAAATTTATACTTATGATGATTTAACAGAGGAAAAAGGAAAAAGTTTAACAAAAAAGTAGCTTTTTGCGTCAATTTGACAAAATTATTTTTTTGAGTATAATATGTGACCTAAAAGAAAAAGGAGATGTTTTGTTATGAAAGACGATTTAGCGAAAAGTATGATGCTGGCTGCATTCCCAATTGTTATTGCAGCAGGTTTGGCTGGTAGTAATGGTGGAGTAGAAAGCAAAAATGGTGAGGAAGTTTTAGTAAGTAATGCTAAAGCAAATGAAGAGGTAATACCTAATAAGGTAACTGAATATACTTGCGTTTGGTTTGATAAGGAAAATTCAGCAGTATTAATTCCAGTTTATGATTACAAAATGTCGGGTAGTTCAATTACTTTATCTACAATTGATTTTAATTCAAATGATGTTACTATTGATGAAGATTATTTTATTTTCAAGGATCAAGGTGGTTTATTAAGTCATAATATTGCTTTGGCTTATGCACAGGCACAACTTGGTGATATGTTTGAAATTACTGATTATAGTGATTATGTCTTAGAAAAAAATTCTTTAGAAGAAGATACTAAAACTTATGTTAAAAGTATGTAGGTTTTAAATGGCAAATAGGTAGTATGATTTACTATCTTTTTTGCGCCCTTTTGACATTTTGAAAATTTGAGGTATAATAGACTACCTAAAAACGAGATGTTTGAATGGACAATTCTGAATATATGAATTTGAAAAAAGAAGCTTTAGCTTATGCAGAGTATAAATTAGGTGAAGGTGCTGATATTAATTATAATAAAGGAAAGATTTTAAATGAGTAAGTATATATTTTATAAAAGTGTAGATAGAAATGTTAGTAAGGAAGAGGTTTTAAAAGCTGTTTTGGAAAATGGTTTAAATTTATCTCTTTATAGGAATTATAATAATGATTATGATGTGGTTATGACGGCTATAAATAATAATCCTTTAGCTTTAAATTTTGTTGGCGAAGATATGCTTAAAAATTATGAAGTTGTTTTAAATGCTGTTTCTAGAAATGGTGTTTTGCTTAGGTTAGCTACTTTTTATAAAAATGATTTAGATATTGTTAGAAGTGCTGTTTTAAATGATCCTAAGGCTTTAGAGTTTGCGGGGGATATTGCACAAAATGATTATGATATTGTTAGAAGTGCTGTTTCTAGAAATGGTATGATGCTTGAGTATGCTTCTTTAAATTTAAGAGGTGATTATTTTATTGTTCATACGGCTTTAAAGCAGAATTATGAGGCTTTTAGGTTTGCTAATTTATCTTTAGATAAACTTAATTATTCTAAGGATGTTTTGAGTGATATTGCTGATTTTTTTGGATATGAATTTGTTAGTGAAGAAAGCCTTATTGTTTCTAGAATTAAGAGTTTAGAGGATAAAAGAAGAAAAATTGATAAGGAAATATGGGATTTGAAGTGTGAGCTTAAAGATTGCGAGCTTGGGTCTTCTAAAGTTTTAAGTAAATGATGTTTAAAATGTGGTAGTTATAAGTTTATTTCTGAATACACCCGTGCATGATCCAAATAAGTGAAAATTTTAAAGGTACTACTATTTTGTAATGAAAGGCTATTAAGGCTTTTTTTGTTTGACTTTGAAGGTTAAATCTTTTATAATTTATTTTAGAGTAGGTGTTTATAATGAAGAAAGGTTTTACTTTAGTTGAACTTGTTGTTGTGATTGTTATTTTGTCTTTGATTGCACTTATTGTGTACCCGTCTATTAATTCGGTTATTAGAAGTTCTAAGGAAAAGGCTTATAATGATCAGGTGGCTATTATTATTAAGGCTGCTAAACAGTGGGGTATTGACAATCCTGATTTGCTTCCTGATTATAGTGGTGAGGATAACGATAAAGTTTATATTTCTTTAAGCGATTTGACTAAGTATTTAGGTGAGGATAGTATTATTGATCCTAGAAATAAGAAAAAGGTTTTAGCTGGCGTGGTTGAGGTTTCTTATTCAAGTGGTCAGTATGTTTATAGGTATACTGAAAGGGAAAGCAAAGATAGTTTGATTAATACTTTGAATAGTGGTGTTTTGAAGGCGAATGGCGGTATTTATAAAGGCGATAATCCGGATAATTATGTGAAACTTAATAATAAGATTTGGCGTATTATTAGTATTAATAATGGAATTAAAATTGTTTTAAATGATGGTTTTAATAGATCCTTTGATACAAATGGGGTTAGTGATTTTTCTTCTTCTATTTTACATGATGATTTGAATAGTAATTTTGATGTTAAGGGTATGCGTTTGGTAGGTCAAAGTTATGGTTATGTGGGCATTATTAGTTTAAGCGATTATATGAATGCTTCTAATGATTTAAACTGCAAGTCAGGTTTGGAAGAGGAATGTGCGAATGGTAATTTTTTGGCTAGTTATTCTAAGAGTAATGGTGCAGAATATACTTTAACTAGTAATGGTAGTTTGGTTTATAGAGTGAATTCTAAAATTTTAGCTTCTAATACGACTGATGTTTTGAAGGTTAGACCGGTTGTTGTTTTAAAGAGTGATTACAGTATATCTGCTGGTACTGGAAGTTTAAAGGATCCTTATATTTTGACGTAGTTTTGGTTTTTGGTGTATAATGGTTGAGGTGATTTGAATGAAAAATAAGAAAATGATTATTGGTATTGGCATATTTTTAGCTATTTTATTTATTTTGTTTATTTATTTGTTTATTTTTCCTATTTTTAATAGTAATAAATATGGAGATAGATTGGACGATATTGATAAGCATAAGATTTCTACTTCTTTAATTAATGAGATTAAGAAAAATATTAAGGAAAGTAATCATGTGACGGATGTTACTTATCATAATGAGGGACGTATTTTGAATTTTACAGTTACTTTAAATAGCGATACACCAGTTAGTGAGGCTAAAGATTATGGTAAGAAAATTTTAGAAAAGCTTTCTGATGATGATAAGAGTTATTATGATATTTCTCTTTTCCTTGTTTCTAAGGATAAGAGTGATAATTATCCAGTTATAGGTTATAAGAGTAAGAAGGTAGATGATTTTAATTTTGGAAGTGCAGGTGAACAAAATGAGTAAGAAATTACGTTTTGTAATTTTTGCTTTAGTTTTGCTTGTTTTAGGTGCGGGTATTTTCTTTTTTTCTAATAGGGAAGAAAATATTACTTTATCTATTTCGGAGAAAAAATGGATTGAGAGCAATAAAAATAAGTTGCTTGATTTATCTGTTTTAAATGATGTGCCAATTGTTAATAATAATGGTTTAGGTATTTTATTTGATTTTTTAAGTGATTTAGAGGAAGATACTGGTCTTGAGTTTAATAAACTTTCTTACAGTGATAAACAGAGCAGCGATTATGCACTTAAAAAGGTTTCTGATTATAGTGAGAAGGACATTTTGTTTTATGAGGACAATTATGTTTTAGTGAGTAATAAAAAGGATTATTATACTAATGTTTCTTCTCTTAAAAATTTAACTATAGGTACTTTAAAGGATAATTTAACCAGTGTTAGTGAGTATTTGACTGGTGGAAGCAATCTTACATATAAAACTTATGATAATGTAAGTAGTATGATTAGTGGTTTAAGTGACGGCTCTATTAATAGTTTTGCTATTTCTAAGCTTTCTTATTTATCTTTACTTTCTTTGAATAGTGATTTAAAAATTGTGTATAATATTACTGATTATAAAGATAATTATGTTTTAACTTTAGGCGATAATAATAAGCTTAATAATATTTTAAAGAAGTATTTTACTAAATGGGAAAAAGATAATTATGAGGATAGTTTTAATAAATATTTATCTGATAGTTATTTTACTTACAATAAGGTTGACGAAAAAGAGCAGGCTAAATTTAGAAGTAAGAGATATACTTATGGTTTTGTTTTAAATGCACCTTATGATAGTTTAAATAATGATGGTGTTTTTGGCTTTAATTATTCTTTAATTAATAATTTTGCTAATATGGCTAATATTGAAATTGATTATAAAAGGTATTCTTCTTATGATAGTTTAAATGATGATTTATCTAGTAATAAGGTTGATTTGATGTTTGATTATATTTCTTCTAGAAAATATAATACGGATATTCATAAGTCTATTTCTGTTTATGATGGTAATATGGCAGTTATTAGCAATAATGAAAATTTAACGGTTAATAGTGTCAGTTCTTTGAAAAAGGAAAAGGTTTTAACTATTAAAGGAAGTAAGATTGATAAGTATTTAAATTCTTATGGTGTTAAAACGAAAACTTATAATACTTCACGCGAGCTTATTAATCATTTAAATAGTGATAGTGTTGCAGTCTTAGATGAGGTTATTTATGACTATTATGTGAGAAGTGATTTATCTTCTTTCAGAAATGTGCAGACTTTACCTTTAAATGATAATTTAGGTTTTATTTCTTTAGATAATAGTTCTAATAAGACTTTTAATGAATTTTTTGATTTTTATTTATCTTTTGTAAATACTGATTATAAGATTCAGGAAAGTTATAAAGATTTACTTATTTATAATAATAGTAATAAGAGTTTGAAGCTTATTTTGAGTTCTATTTTCCTTTTCCTTGTTTTAATTATTTTATTTATTACTTATAAGGTGTTTAAGAGAAAGAAGAGCTATAATGGCAAGCTTTCTAAAACGGATAAGTTAAGATATGTTGATACGCTTACTTCTTTAAAAAATAGAAATTATTTAAATGATAATATGGCTAAGTGGGACAGTAGTGATGTTTATCCGCAGGCTATTGTGATTATTGATTTGAATAATGTGGCTTATATTAATGATAATTTTGGCCATGTTGAAGGTGATAAGGTTATTACGGAAGCTGCAGGTATTTTGATTAATAATCAGCTTAGTAATAGTGAGATTATTAGGACTAATGGTAATGAGTTTTTGGTGTTTTTAGCAAAACATGATGAGAAAGATGTTGTTACTTATATTAGAAAACTTAATAGGGAATTTAAGAATTTATCGCATGGTTTTGGTGCGGCTTTAGGTTACAGTATGATTACTGATGAGATTAAGACGATTGATGATGCGGTTAATGAAGCCACTATGGATATGAAGAAGAATAAAGAGGGTTTGAGTTAATGGTTAAAAGGTATGTCAAACAAATTTATGATACGGCATTAAGGCCAGAGATGAGGATTTTGCCTGGTCACTTGGCCTTCTTTTTAATACTTTCTATTTTTCCTTTATTTACTTTAATTGGGGTTATTTGTAGTAAATTTGATATATTTTCTTCGGTTTTTGTTTATTTAGGTGATGTACTTCCAACAAATATTTTGGATATTCTTTTGCCTTTTATGACAGATAAAAATGTTAGTGGTAATTTTATATTTTTTATGTTTTTAGGTTTTATTATCGCAAGTAATGGGACGTTTTCAATTATTACGGTATCTGACGAGATTTATGACATTCCTTATGACAATTATATTAAAAGAAGAGTTAAAGCTTTTTTAATGATTTTTATTTTACTTATTTTGTTTTTGTTCTTATTTGTTGTTTTAGCTTATGGTAATATGATTGTTGATTTTCTTGTTAATTTAGATTTTTTGGTTAATTTTAAAGATAAAATTTATTTATTTTTTATGATTTTGAAGTGGCCGGTGGCGTTTTTGGTGATATTTTTACTTATTAAGGGGATTTATACGATCGCACCTTCTTTAAAAATTCCTAGTAAGTATATGAATAAAGGCGCTTTATTTTCAACTTTTTTCTTTATTTTATTTACTTATTGCTATTCTTTTTATGTTTCTCATTTTGCTAATTATGATGTTTTTTACGGAAGTATTTCTAATATTATTGTTTTAATGATTTGGATTTATGCACTTTCTTATATTTTAACGATGGGTATTGCGATTAATTCGAATAATTATTTGAATAGTAAAGAAAATCTGGGTCATAATAGTTAATGGACATATATTTAGCCTTGGTATATGTTTAAATTCAGACTACTAGTATTTGACTGATTTTCATGTAAAATCTATACAATATTAAAAGGCGGAGGAACCATAATGGTTCTTTTTTGTTGTTGGATTTTGTGAAACGTGCTATAATGTTAAGGATAACGAGGTGAAATGATGAAAAATTTTGGCTATAAATTGCTAAATATTTTGAAAAAAACTAAGGTGTGTTCTATTAATTTTTTGAAAAACAATGTTATTTTTGTAATTTTTGTTTTATCTTCTGTTATTAATGGATGTTTACTACGTTTTTTTACGGTAAAAAATTATTCGGCTATTAGTCCTATTTTAGCTGATTTGGCTTTTTGTATATTTATTGGGGCTTTCAGTTATTTTATGAAGCCTAAAGGAAGATTTAAATATTTTATTACTTGGTCTGTTATTTTGACTTTAGTTTGTCTGATTAATTCGATTTATTATTCTAATTATATTTCTTTTACTTCCTTTTCTTTACTGGCGACTAGTTTGCAGGTTATTGGTGTTTCAGACGCAATGAAGACGATTATGGAAATGAAGGATTTATGCTATATTTGGGCACCAATAGTTTTAATTTTTATTAATTCAAAATTAAAGAAGAAAGATTATTATTCTAAAGATGCTTATAGTGGTAAAAAAGTTTTTTTAAAGTGTTTTTTAGGTGCTTTTATTGTGTTTGGCTTTTTTGCTTCTACGCTTACTGGTACAGATATAAGCAGGCTTTATAAACAGTGGAATAGGGAATATGTTGTTATGAAGTTTGGTATTTATATGTATCAGACTAATGATTTGATTGCTAGCTTAAAACCACAGATTAGTCCTTTATTTGGTTATGATAAGGCAGCTAAGGAGTTTAGAGAGTATTATGAAGAAAATACTAATCCTAAAAGTGATAATGAATATACTGATATTTTTAAGGGTAAAAATGTTTTAGTTATTCATGCAGAAAGTATACAAAATTTTCTTTTGAATACGGAAATTAATGGTACGGCTATTGCACCTAATTTAAAACGTTTAGCTAGTGAAGGTATGTATTTTTCTAATTTTTATGCGCAGGAAAGTGTTGGTACGAGTAGTGATAGTGAATTTACTTATAGTACGTCTTTAATGCCTGCTAGTAGTGGTACTGTTTTTGTTAGTTACTGGGATAGGGAGTATCCTTCTATTCAAAAGTTTATGAAAAATGAAGGCTATTATGTTTTCAGTATGCATGCAAATAAAGGTAATTACTGGAATAGGGAAGTCATGCATAAGAAAATTGGTTATGATAATTTCTATTATTATGATAAAGATTATAAGCTTGATGATATGATGGGTCTTGGTCTTTCTGACAAGTCTTTCTTTAAACAGTCTGTAACTAAGATTAAATCTATTAAAGAGCAGTATGATAAATATTATGGTTTACTTATTATGCTTACTAATCATACACCTTTTGAAGCTTTAAAGGGTAAGAGTGATTTAGATTTAACTTATAAGTACACTAATGAAAATGGTGAGGTTATTACTCAAAGTTATTTGGAAGGTAAAAATTTAGGTAATTATTTTACAACAGCACATTACGCAGATGAGGCGATTGGTGATCTTGTAAATGAGCTTGATGAGGCTGGCCTTTTAGAAAATACTATTTTGGTTATTTATGGTGATCATGATGCAAAAGTTAAGAGAGCAGAATATGAGTATTATTATAATTATAATCCACAGACTAATTCTGTAAGAAGTAGTGATGACCCTGAATATAAAGAGTTTACTAAATATGATTATGAGCTTAATAGAAAAGTACCGTTTATTATTTGGACAAAGGATGAAGAACTACGCAAGAAGATAAATCGTGAGGTTACTGATGTAGCTGGTATGTATAATGTTTTACCAACTCTTGGTAATATGCTTGGTATTTATGATAAGTATGCACTTGGACAGGATGTATTTAGTACTGAGGATTATTTTGTACCTTTCCCTAATGGTAGCTGGGTTACAAATAAGATGTATTATGATAATCAAACAGGTAAGGCGATTATGTTAGATACGGATGCGACGATTGATGAGAATTATATAAAGGAGCATTCTGATAAGGCAGATAAGATAATTTCGGTTTCTAATGATATTATTGTCCATGATTTGGTTAAGAAAACGAAAGAACAGGAAGATATTAGAAAAGGGGCTAAAAAATGAAAAAACGTAAGCTTAATAAGAAAAAGATTTTTATATTTATTTTACTTGTTATTGTTTTGATTTTTTCTTTGTATT
>CAKPAT010000020.1 GCA_934133155.1 uncultured Bacilli bacterium | reverse complement strand
GCCTCTACCTTATCATTTTCCCAAGTATAACTTTTACCATTCATAATATCCGTAACTGCATCTTGTTTCTTCTTATCCATAGTCGTATAAATCTTCATAGAATAAGAATAAGGGTCATAACCAGTTTTCTTTTGAACTTCTAAAGCAACCGTATCCACAAAACCTTGATATTGAGAATAATTAGTTCTAGCACTTCTACCCTTAATAACAATTTTATCCACAGTCATTTCTTTAGCAATGTTATATTCGCTTTCCGTTATATAACCATGTCTTTTCATCAAATAAAGAACCGTAAGTCTTCTTTTTTCAGTCTTTTCTGGATAAAGATTAGGGTCATATGAATAAGGAGACTGAAACATACCAGCCAGCATAGCCGCTTCAGATAAATTCAAATCTTTCGCATCCTTTTGAAAATAAACCTCAGCAGCCTGTTCAACACCATAAGCACCACTACCTAAATAATAAGAATTCGCATAAAACTCCAAAATTTCTTCTTTAGTATAATTTTTTTCAATTTGGAAAATAGATAAATAAATATCACTAAACTTACGCTTTAAACCCTCAAAACCATTTTTAACTGTAGAAGTAAGTTGATTTTTCGAAACCTGCATAGTTAAAGTAGAAGCACCACCAGCATTTTGACCAAGAACCTGACCAACAGAAGCCTTCACAAACCTAGGTAAATCAAAACCATTATGCTCAAAAAATCTTGAATCTTCAGTAGCCACAATCGCATTAATAAGTTCCTCAGACATCTCATCGTAAGAAATCTTTTCCCTCATTTCCGTACCAAGTTTTGCAAAAACATTGCCATCAGAATCATATAAAGTACTAGCTTCCTTAGAATAAAGCTTGCCTGGATCAAATTTCTCCACCGTCAAAGCAATATAAACAATAAAAACAATACCTAAAACCACACATACTAAGAAGAAAATCAAAATACCAAGTAAAATCTTTTTCTTCTTAGTCTTTTTGTTAGTTTTAACCTTTTTACTTCCTTCAAACTTCATATTTCGCTTTTTAGCCTTAATTCGCCTTTTGATATAAGGACATATCCAAAGTAAATTAATCAAAATAAATAAAAGAAAAGATAACTTAAAATTAAAAGCAATTCCTAAACAAATAAAAATCAAAATACTTATAATAAAAACACCTAAATTAAAAGGATCTTTTCTAATAAAACTCACAATATCTAAAAAATTCTTTTTCATTTTACGCCTCCAAAATAAATCATGTCCAAAACCTTAAGATAATCAACCCTAGGACTATACTTATCCGGTATCAAATAACCATCAGATTCAAAAAAACTTAAAGGAATAGATTTTCTCTTACTTTCATCTATAAAACTTGCAATCTTCTCAATCGGAAGTAAAAAAGTCTTATTAATAGTAGTAAACCTAACAATCAAAAAACCAATACCACCATGTTTATAAATCATTTTAAGGTGTTTAAGCTGATGTTCGTGAACATTTTCTAAAGGAAAAGAAGTCTTACTTTTAGTTTCTTTCGCATCAAAATCAATATACTTTCCCCTATAAATACCATTATAATCAGTAGTAGAAGGTATCCTAAAATAACCCTCCTTAATTATATTAGATGGATAATCCACCTTAGCAATAGTAATAGGAGTAGGTTTCTTATAAATAGCAGCAATATCATTAACTAAATAAAACTCATTAGATTTTGAAATATCATCCTCTAAATTCATTCCTCTGTTAGAATAAGTATTACCATTAATACCAAACATACCATCCTTTATTCTCATGAACAAACACCAAAAATATTATACTATAAAACCTAAAAATTTAAAAGTGACCACTATAAATAAAATGACTAGTATTGTCGAAAATCACAAAAACAAAAATAAAAATGTTAATATAAAATCGGTGAAAAAATATGAACATAAATAAAATAAACAAAATATTTAATAGTATGATAGAAGAAGTAGATTATCTGATAAAAAAACCATATATAAAAAACAAATAGTAAGCTATTTGTTATTTAACATAAGGTTCTCTGTAATCCCTTAAACTTCCTGCAATTTCTTTAAAGTTTTCTAAATAAACACTTGAATTATCTAAATAAAATCTATCGTCTGCACCAAAAGAAGCATAAGATGCCTTTTTAATACATCCCATATATTTAAGCTCAGTAATTAAATTATTAACTTGATTATCCCTCATATATTCGTCCAAAAAATTATCAAAAAAATTACTAGATAAAGCCCTTTTAGAAAGCAAATTCAAAGCCTCTTCATCCTTATCTCCAATACCTCTTAAAGTTTGTGCAAACATTATTCCAACACCTTGAAGTTCACCATAAAAATCAAAATTAGATTTATAAGGCGTTCCACCAAACATTTGACTTCTATAATATGCCTGAGTTGGCCTTACCTTAGATAAACTAGCATAAGTAAACTCCTCAGCCCTATCTTGTGTAGTAACCTCATCCATCATAGCAAGCCCCTCAGAAATAAGTTTAAAACTATTCTCATCAATATTGCCTAAATTTTTTTGATATCTAAAACACTCTATACCATTATCAAGCCATGCCTTATTAACCACATGGCCTAACTCATGAGCCATATATAAACGGATGCGTTCCATACCACTTAAATTATTATTTCCCCTCATATCAGGATTAATATAAATCATACTTTGAACAGTAGCCCCATAAATTCCTCTATTATTATTAGGCAAACAAGAAATAGTCTTAACATCATTAATAATAGAATTTAAAATTTCATTAAAATTATTTGGATACTTTTCAAAATAAAAATGTAAATAATCCTCTAAAGTGCATATAGCCTCAAAATAACCATTATTATCCCTATCACTAGCTAAACCTTGATTTTTTTGTTTAATAAATAAATCATTACTATTTTGTATCAAAACATTCATATAAGCCGCAATAATATCATTATACTGTTTAAAATCATAAGAAAGATTATACATAAAACACGCCCCAATCTAAGTTCATTATATACTACTAAATTAAATATTCATAGAGAAAAAATTAGAAAGTGTAAATAAAATTATTTTTACTTTCTTTACGTCAAGAAGCCTATCTTTTAAAAATATTACTTGTTTTTTTTTTTTTTTAGGCTATTCTAGTAGCAGGAGGTATATATGGGACAAATAAAACATTATTTTACAATTAATGTAGAAAGGAATGATAATAAATGAATGAGGAGAATGCTAATAAAAATTTAGAGAAAATTTTGTCATTAAGTAAAGACGAATTAGAAAAAATATTTTCGCAATTATCGATGACAGAAATAGAAAATTTATTAAAAAAATTAAATGAGGTGGGAAAAAATGACTAAAGACGAATTTTTATCAATATTAAATAATGAACTTGAAAACTTAGAGAGAGAACTTCAAGCTGCTAAACAAAAAGCAGACTACTTCCAACAGATAGATCATTCTAGTTTTCTTCCTGCTTTAAAAGAAACACAAGAAGCAGAATATCAATATGGCATATTTTCCGGGAAAGTTGGGGCATTAAGAAAAAGTATAACTTTTTATGCATATGAAAGAATTCAAGTTATGTCTGATGCCGAGATTGAAGAATACAAAAAAGAAAAAGTTAATGAATTGGAATTGAAGATTAGAGAAATTGAAATTCAAGAAGAACAAGCAAAAACAAAATTAGATCAATTAAGAGAAGAACAGGATCAACTTATTGCTCAATTTGGAAATCTTTCTGGCGACGAAAGAGATAGGATAATTCGTAGAGGGCAACAATTATCTGAAGAGATTAGGAAATATGACGTTAATGTATTCCCATCGCTAAAAAGGAAAATAGAAGGTATAAAAGAACAACAAGAACAAATCAAAACTATGATATCACAGGAAATAAAGCAACAACTATTGTCTGAAATAGATCAAAGGGATTTATCAGCTATTGAAAGTTCAAAATATAGAATAGGCTCTATCGATGCAACCACAAAATTACAATCATCAGTTGCATCAGATTTAGAAAAGGCACAACAAATGGCAGATTTGTTGACGGAATACAAAAGATTATCTAAGGAAACAAGCGAAAAATTATACCCCGTTAGATGTCCTAATATAATAAAAGAAAGGTTAGGGGATTATTACGATTTTTATCTTCCTCTTCGCTACTATGGAGATGGTTATGCAATACCAGCACCAGAACTAGACGGACTAATGGAAAACGTTAAAAAAATTGAAAGCTCTTTTAAAGAAGAAAAAACAATTTTTGAAGAGCAGTTTACGGAACAAAAACTTTCTAGACTATTTGCTGGACAATTATCTAATTGGGATCCAGTAAATCCAGAGGTTGACATAGAATTATTATGGCAGCATATTGATAAATTACACGCTGGAAGTATTAATGATAGCGAACTAGAAGATTTGCAGAAATTAGCTGAACGAAGGGATAAGTTATCAAAGAAAATATTTAAACGAAAAAAAACAAAAGAAGAAATTAAGGCTTTAAACGACCAAATAAAAAGTAAACAGAATAAAATGTTTGATACTATAATTTGTGAGTATAAAAAACAACTTGGAACTCTTTTGGGTGAAAAGGGAAAATATCACCCTAGCAATCTTGATTATATGTTTAATGCTAGAAATATGCAGGCTGGTAAAATTGACATACGAGAAATTTTAAGAGATTGCAAACAAGATATAGATTTTAAAGAAAAAGCAATAACTGAATTTAGGGAAGATGTAGCAAAATCCCAAGAAGATTTAGAACATAAGAAACAAAACAATGAAAGTAGAATGGCAGTAATCGCAGAACAAATTAGAACCCTTGGCGGTGAAGAATACAAAGATGTCGATCTATCTTTTGCATCGGATAGTTATGAAGAAAATTTACGCAAAATTACTAGTGCACAATCCGATATTGAGCTAAAAAATGCTGTAGATAGAGCTTTATCAGAAGCGCAGCGTCAAGCCGACATAAAAGAAGCAGAATTAAGAGGGATAACTGTTGAAGAATTAATGCAAATGAGAAAACAAGAAAATACGGTAGAAGAGCAAAGGGAAACTGAAGAGGAAGAAATTTCACAAGGAATAAGAAGATAAATAAAAAGCGAAAATCATAACAAAGTTTTCGCTTTTATGCCATCAAAGTATTAAAAAATCACTTGCTATAAAAGGCAAAACCTGCTAAACTTAGGCTGGTGATAAAAATGGATGTTAAAATAATGTTTTTACTTTTTATGCTATATTCATTTATTGGTTGGTTAATGGAAGTAACACTAGTTTCAGTTAAAGCAAAAAAATTAACCGCAAGAGGTTTCTTAATCGGACCATACTGCCCAATATATGGAACCGGAGCTTTACTTATAACCTTATTTTTAAGCAAATATGAAAATGATATAATGGTTTTATTTTTCATGTCATGTATCTTTGGAGCATTCCTAGAATACTTTACAAGTTATATCATGGAAAAAATATTCCACACAAGATGGTGGGATTACAGCGACCATAAATATAATATCAACGGAAGAATAAGTTTAACAACAACCGCCGGCTTTGGAGCACTAGGAGTAATTTTAATAAAAATACTAGACCCATTTTTCTTAAACTTAATCGAAAAAATAAATCCTAAAGTGCAATTAGTACTAGCCATTGTTATTGGCATAATATTTATCACAGACGTTATCGTATCATTTAAAATAATTTCTAATATTAAAGATGTCAAAGTAGAAGGTAAAGACACAACTGGTGAAATGAATAAAAAGGTAAAAGAAACATTAAAAAATAAATCAATATTCACAAGAAGACTTGTAAACTCATTTCCTAATTTAAGAGTAAAATTTAAAGAAGACATAAAAAAAATAAAAGAAAATATTCAAAAATAAATCTATGTACATCATAGGTTTTTCTATTATAAATTTAGGTTGCAGACATGACCTTAAGCATGATATAATCAAAAAAAGGGATGATATATATGAAAAAAAGAGAAATATTAGATTTTAATTCATTTCCAAGCGTGATTACCCAAATGGTTGAAGATAGTTCCATTACGGCTGGTATAATTGACGAGTTAATACAAAACAAAGGTGAAAAACCTGCACTACCCATATTAATATTACTAGACGATATGAACATAAGAGGAGTGCAAATAAGCACATTATATAAAATGTGCCACCAAAATATTGAAGAATTTTATGAAAAAGTAATAAATATAAAAGAAGAAGACATCGACACATTAAATTATAAAGTAGCAACCATTTGCCCATATAAGGCCATATATAATGGTAGCAAAGAAGAAAGAGAAAAAGACCCCGATAAATACTTATTCACAGACGAAGAAAGAAACGAGATAAAAAAAGAAAAAGAAAAACACAGTGCAAAAGCTTTATTAAATAGTTTACTTAAAAAAAGTGATAAAGATAAAAGTGAGTTATATCCGACAGTTCAAACAAATAAAGCCTTAGAAATATTAAAAGAAAATGGCTTTAACTGTGGATACCAAAAAATGTATGAAAATAATTTTGGGGAAAAAGAAATATACAGAGTGTTTTATAACAAAAAAAATGACCTAATAGTAACTCACTCAAAAGATAACGAATTTCTAATTGGTAAAGGAATTTTAATAGCAATAAGACAAAGTGATAAAAAAATATCCGATTATAGAAAAGAAGACGGTATAAGTTGCTATGTAATTGACCTAAAAGAAAAGCCATTTGAGACATACCAAAAAATTGAAAATGAATTTTCTGCACCATTAAATGAAAAATATTACAGCTTTCTTCCAGTGATAGAATCTGAAAAAAGCTTTAAATACAAAATAAATCATCATACATATCAAGATTTAATACTAACAAACATCATTGATTTATTTGAATTTACTAATACCTATGAACAAATGAATTTTGAACTAAAAAAACTATATAAAAATGTATTAGAAACAAACATCCAAACAGCTTATGACAAAATCATAAAAACACTAACAAACACTAACCAAATAATAGAAACACTTCAAAATTTAAACATCAAATTAGAAAAAGAAGAAATGCTAAAAGCAAAAGAAAGATTTCTAAATACATTAACAAATGCTAGAGAAATAGCATATCAAAGTCAAAATTTAAATAAAAAAATCAATAACATAAATTATTAAGCCATGCCTAAACCGCATGGCTTTTAAATATTTATGGTAAAGATGTCATAAGAAATGTTGTAAGAAAAACATAAAAAAACTTTATCTCGTTAAAATCTTCATGTGCAAATTTTTATATAAAATTTCCTAATAAATTTCCCAATAAATTTCCTAATAAATTTTTAATTCTACCAATTATAATTAAATACTTGAAAATTTCATAGAAAGAGCAATAAAGCAATTGTAATAACGAAAAATATTGCAAAAAACAAAAGAACAACAATTTTAATAAAAGTATAACAATCTAAAATAAAAAGAAATTTAAACACTGTTTATACATAAAAAAAGACTGTTACAAAATTAAGCAATTAATTCAGTAACAGCCACTTTAATTTACATAATAAGCATAATACTCCTCTAAAGTTAAATCATTATCATAAATAATTTTAGCAGCTTCCTTGCCTACATATCTATAATGCCAAGACTCATACTTATACCCAGTAATATCTTCTTTATCCTTAGGAAATCTTAAAATAAACCCATATTTATAAGCATTATTACTCAGCCATTTAGCCTCTTTAGTGTTATCAAAACTAGAATCAATAATATTAATATCAGCACATAGCCCTGTTTGATGTTCCGAATATCCAGGTCTTGCTGAATAAATATCCGCATTCTTTTTGCCATCTCTTTTAACATAATTATTATAAAGAGTAACCTGATAGTCGTAGCTCCTATAAGCCGAAGCGTTTTTTAAAATAATATTATCAAGCTTAGCTCCAGAGACCATCTCCATAAAAGCTTCTGCTGCCTCTTTCCTCATTTTACTATTAATCCCTTTATTATAATCAGAAGTTAAAGTAACTAAATCAGAAGGAGTGTAATTAATTGGTAAATGATAAAACCTGTTTACCAAAACAAGATTCTCTTTAGTCACGTCTGTTTCAAAATTCTTATTATAAAAGCCATAATCAACATTTGCATTCACTAAAGAAACAATTTTTTTACTACTTAAATTATTCTTATTTCCATAATCTAAATACCTACTAACATTATCACTAATAAAGTACCTCTCTAAGACTAAAGAAGCAAGCAAAGGAGAAGCCTTATAATCAGTTAAATCATAACCAGAATTAACAATCGTAATAATGTCAGACATATTACTATCCTTGTTTTTATCATAATAAGAAATATATTTACTAAAATTATCTGACTTATAATCTTTAGCACTCAAAATATTCATCAAATCAGAAGAGCATTTCATATTCAAAACCTTATCATAATCATCAGGATTTACCTTATCCAAAATAACATCAATGTCCTCACTTGAACATCCAACCTCTTCAAACTTACTTTTAAAATCATTATTAGCACATGAAGAGCATATCAAACAAACAATACATAAAACAAAAACCTTTTTCACATTAAACACCTACTTATCTAAATAATATGCATAATACTCGTCATAAGTAAGTTTAGAATCATATACCTTTTTAGCAAGATCCTTCCCTAAATACCTGTAATGCCAAGATTCATAAGAATAACCAGTAATATCACTTTTATCTTTAGGATACCTTAAAATAAACCCATATTTATAAGCATTATCACGAAGCCAGCTAAAAGCTGTAGTCTCCTCAAAGGTTTTCATATTAGCCCCAGGAGTAAAAATATCTAAAGCAAGCCCAGTTTGATGTTCCGAAAAATCAGGTCTAGCCGCATACTTATCAGCATAATCCTTGCCACGGCTACTTTCATACTCGTCATAAATCTCCTTTTGCTCGTCATAGCTCCTGTAAGAAGAATTAACAATCAAAGTAATATTTTCTTCCTTAGCGGCTTTACTCATTTCCTTAAATGCCTCATAAACTTCTGAACGAATACTGTTATTCGGATAAGCATAAAGGTTGCTCATCTTTACAATATCATCAGGTGCATACTTAGAAGGCAAACTATAATACTTATTAACCAAAATAGCAAGCCCCTTATTCATATCCGTTTCAGATGTATTCGTATAAGCTTTAGAAGAAGCATGAGTATTAACCAAAGAAACTACCTTCTCATAATCCACCTTCTGATCATTATAATTTTTATCAATGTAGCTAATATAATCCTTATAATTCTTCCATAAAAAATATTTTTGTGAAACTAAAGGTATAAAATCATCCTCATAATCATTTTCTAAAGCATAATTAATATACTTAGTATCCATTTTCAAAATAGTCTTAATTTCACTATCTTTATACCCAATCTTGCCCAGCCTATATTCAAAACTAGTAACCTTTTTATAAGTAGAAATACCAAAAATAATCAAAATAATCACCAAAATACATACGCAAAGTATAATAATTGGCTTCTTCTTAAGTTTTCTCTTCATTAAAACACCTACCTTAAAAACATTATACATCAAAATAAAAATTCTTACCACTAATAAAACATCACAAAAGTATTGATATTACACTTAAAACTATAGTACAATAAAAATATATAGTGAGGCTTACTATCATATAAAAGTAGCACATCCATTATGTTAAAAAGGAGGAATTTACTATAGATAACAATAATTTAGCAAAATCAAATATTAATGGAGAAATTGATATAGTTTTTGCTAGAATAATTGGACCATTAGCAATAATGCATGAACTAAATTCATACAAGAGTTCTAAAGAAGAAATCAAAAGCTTACTAGATACGATAACAAAATGGGGAGCAAAATTTCAAGACACCCAAAATCTATCATTTATAAGCAAAGAGGAAATGCTAGATATATATTATAGAATGGATGCTTTAAAAGATAAATTTCTTTTTGATAAAACATTAGGTATTGAAAGTGAAATGTCTGACGAAATTGTCATATGGACATATGAATTAATGAAACTAAGAAAAATACAAATCGAAATGGAGGAGAAAAAAAGGAAAATGGCGGAAGTGGAGCGAAAATAGATGTTTATTCTACTGATCCAAAAAATGGCCCACATGATTCAATACATATCAAGGTAGATGCAGAAAGAAAAACATATGAAGCCATCACAAAAATAGATGGAAAAAAAGAATCTAGTTCCGGAGGCTGCTATTTAACAAGCGCATGCATGAAATATATGCAAGAAAGATTTGATGACAATTGCTATGAGTTAAGGGTACTGAGATGGTTTAGAGATAATTTTGTTTCAAAAGAAGACATAAAACACTATTATGAAACAGCGCCAATAATCGTTGAAACAATAGATAATGCTGATAACATTTACAATTATATTTATAATACTATAGTGAGTTATTGCGTTAGACAAATAGAATTAGGAAATTACGGTCAAGCGTATAGTCGATATAAAAGTAGTTTTTTAGAATTGGAAGAACAATTTGCAAAACCAGTATTAACAAATAGGCTTGTCAAAACCTTAAAATTAAGAATTAATAGTTAATAAAAAAATCACCTTATAAACCAGTCATGGTGATTTTTTATTAAAGTGTAAAGACAACATTCCTACTTATATCAATTATTATACATCAAAATAAAAATTCTAGCTACTTGAAAAATTTCAAATAAATGATACAATTAAAGTGGAAGTAATGGAGGGTAAGAAAATGAAATACCTAGGACTAGACCTTGGCACAAGGACACTTGGTGTATCAATGTCCGATACAACCAAAACAATTGCCAGTACATACACCTTAATTCATTTTAAAGATGATGACTATGACAAAGCAATCAAAGACTTATCCACTATTATTGAAAAGGAGCCTATTGAAAAAATTGTCTTAGGATTACCTAAAAACATGAATGGAACAGTAGGCCCACGGGCTTTAACAACACTTGAATTTAAAGAAAAATTAGAAAAAGCATTTAGCATTGAAGTAGAAATGCAAGATGAAAGACTTTCAACCAAAGAAGCCAGTGGATACATGATAATGGCTGATATGTCAAGAAAAAAAAGAAAGAAAAAAATTGACGCCTTAGCAGCCAACATCATACTCCAAACATATTTAGATAAAAGAAAGGAAAAATAATATGAACGAAAATACAAATGGAACAATAAGATTTAAAGCATTTGACGATGCAGGAAGACAAATAGATTGTGTAACTTTATTTATGTTTGACTCACCAGAGACAGGAAAAAATTATATCGTATATACTGATAACTCACTAGATGAAGAAGGGAACACCAAAGTATACGCCTCAATTTATAACCCAGATGAAATAAAAACATTCAACACATATGACGAAAAATCAGAAGACGATAATGCATACGGAGCATTACAATTAAAACCAATTGAGACAGAAAAAGAATGGACAATAATCGAAAGAATATTAGAGCAAATGCAAGCACAAATTGATAGCGAAACAGATAAGTAGGTTTTACCATTGAAAAAAAGTCGTAAATTTTCAGTACGTAAATTCTTACTTTTTTTGCTTTCATTAATTGTTATATTATTTCTTGCTCTAATAATAACCTATAAAACACAAATTGGACCCGTAAGTGAAAATACATCTCCTAAAGCAATAAACGTCGAAAAAGGAGAAAATTACTTCACGCTTGCCAGTAAATTAAAAGAGCAAAACCTAATTAAATCAGAGTTTTTCTATAAGCTTTATCTCAAATTAAATAAACCATCATCATTAGTAAACGGTACATATAAACTAAATGAGGCCATGAGTGTCTCTGAAATAGTAAGAACCCTAAGCGATAAAGATAATCAAAAAGACACAACAATCAAAATAACCTTTAGAGAAGGGTTAAATGTTAGACAAATGGCTGATATAATTGCCACAAAAACAAACATCAAATCAGAAGATTTTATAAACAAAGTATCCGATAAAACATACATAAACTCATTAAAAGATAAATACTGGTTTATAACAGATGATATGTTTAACACACAAATATATTACCCATTAGAAGGTTACTTATACCCTGATACATATCACTTTGAAGCAAACGAATTAAATCTAGAAACAATAATCACAAAAATCCTAGATAACACCAAAATAAAATTAGACTCATATAAAACCCAAATAGAAGAAAGTGGTTACACCGTTCACCAAATATTGACATTAGCATCCATGGTTGAATTAGAGGCTGTAAGTGATACCGATAGAGCAAAAGTAGCTGGAGTATTTTATAACAGAATTAAAGATGGTTGGTCTTTGGGAAGCGACGTGACAACATACTATTCGGCCAAAAAGAGTATGACCGACGCCTTAACTAAATCAGAATTAAATGCCTGCAACGGATACAATACAAGATGTACATCAATGAAGGGCTTGCCCGTTGGACCAATCGATAGTCCCAGCATAAGCTCGGTAAAAGCCGCTATAAATCCTGAAAAAACCGATTACTATTATTTTGTAGCCGACACAAATAGAAAAGTGTACTTTACTAAAAACGCTAAAGAACACGCTCAAATAATATCAAAATTGAAAGAAGAGGGAATATGGGCAGCATAGAAGATTTAGAAAAATACGCCAAAGAAAATAACGTACCAATAATGCAAAAAGATGGGATAAACTTTTTAAAAAAATATATCTCAGGACATAACATAAAAAACATCCTTGAAATAGGTTCAGCAATCGGCTACTCCGCAATACAAATGGCATTAGTAAATAAAGAAATAAAAATTGTAACAATTGAGAAAGATGAAGTAAGATATAAAAAAGCCTTAGAAAACATCAAAGATTTTAACCTAGAAAATCAAATAGAAATAATATTATCCGACGCCTTAGAAATAGAAGTAGAAGGTAAATTTGACTTAATATTTATTGATGCTGCTAAAGCTCAAAGCATAAAATTCTTTGAAAAATACAAAAAAAACCTAAATCCAAAAGGAGTAATCATAACCGATAACCTAAACTTTCATGGACTTACTAAAAAAGAAGAAGAAATAAAAAGCAAAAATTTAAGAGCACTAGTTAGAAAAATAAATAACTACAAAAAATTCCTTGAAGAAAACCAAGAATTCAAAACCACCTTTTATGACTTAGGTGACGGAGTATCAATAAGTATTTTAAAATAGGAGAATAAGTATGAGCGTAAAAGAAATAAAAGCCCAAGCTTTAAAAAAATTAAAAAATAACTATACACCACTTATATGTTCAGTAATAATAATGCTTATATTAAATAGCATATGCCTTTTAACAGCAAAATTACTTACGTCTAAAATAGTGTATATCGTCTTAATTTTAATCGTAAATAGCTTATTAATACCAGGATATATTAAACAAACATTAAATATAACCAAAAATAAATTAGAAATATTTTCAAAAACCGATTTATTCTTTAAAATGTTAAAAATAAACATCGTTATATTTGTTTTATATTCCTTATTAATAAGTTTTCAAATAATTGCCTATAACTCATTACTTACATTTATTGAATATCACACTCATATAACACTTCTAGCATCTTCCTTTATGATAGTTCTAGGAATTATACTAAATGTATTAATAATTTCCATAATAATATATCTAATAATAAGCCTATCACAAATATATTTTGTTGCTTATGAAAATGATAAAAATATTATTAAAACAAGTTTACAAATAATGGAAAATCATAAAATAGAATACATAAAATTAACATTAAGTTTTATCCCATTAATTATCCTTTCTATTTTAACATTTGGAATATTATTTTTGTGGCTTATCCCTTATATGTCTGTTTCATATGCCAATTTTTATACATATATTAAAGAAAATAAGTACAGTTAAAACTGTATTTTTTCAGTGCATTGTGATACACTTATTAAAAGTAGGTGAAATATGGATAGCAGTACTAAAAAAAGAATAATAAACTCCAGTAAAGACGAGTTTATGAATTTTTTGGATCAAGATAATACTAAACAAATATTAGAATTACTTGATAAAGAAGGAGTGGCATATCTAAAAGAAAGTGATAACCCAGAAGGCTACTTTGGCCCAAAAGAAAGAATGTATTATATTTTTGGCCGCTCCAAATACGTAAATGAATTATTTTTAAATCAAGATTTTTTAGATCTTTTTCTTAATATGTATTTAGATTATTTTAAATGTTCATTAGGATATTTAAATAAAAATACTTATGATTTAATCTTAAAAAGATGTGTAGAACTTAAAAAAGACTTATCATTTACAAGCAAGTTAATAGATCAATTTGGAAAATCATATCAAGTAGAATTAATTAAAAATTGGAAATATCCAGGTGAACTATTATATGAAGTATTTAAAAACTGCGAAAACCTTGCACCTGAAATATTAAAAAAGTTTGATATAGATTTATTATCACACGATATAGACATTAATCGTGTAATAAGTAATGGTAAAAGATTATACGATTGGAATTTACATGCAAAAAGTCGTAACCAAGAACCGATAGAAACCATGTATTTATCTTCAAAAATGTTAAATAAAAAAGTTGCAGAAAAATTATGGGAGGAGAATACTCTTTATGCTTATAGAAAAATAATAAATGAAGCCACATACAGTGGTAACCCTGAAATATTAAATGAATATGCCAAAGAAAAAGAAGAGGAAATAATAGCCGGAAATGTCGTGCCAAAACCATACGATACACTTAAACAGTTTATAGACGCATTTAAAACATCAGATAGCTATGAAGATGTTTTCTTTGATTTTGTAGAAAAAATGTACCATGAATGGTCCAAATTAATAGACGAAAAGGATGCTGAAAATATTATTGGATTAATAAAAGGACATAATTTAAAAGAAGCTGAAAGTTTAATAGAACAAAAGATTGAAGAGGTAAAATCCGACTGTATAATTGATTATCATTTTGAAGAAATCTCATTTAATATTCTTACAGATTTAAATGAACTACTAGAATTTTACTATGCCGGAAATATTCAAATACCTGACGATAGATTAGATTTATATCAAAAAATATTGCACATTGATGAGTTATCAGATGAA
>CAKPAT010000019.1 GCA_934133155.1 uncultured Bacilli bacterium | reverse complement strand
AACCTGCACAAATGACGTTTTTGAGTGTAAAGTATATCCGGATAGTAGTTTACCAACAAGTATAACTGAAAACACCGATTTAACAAACTCAAGATTAATAATCGCACCAAATGAGAAAGAGTATTATAATATATACATTAAATTTAAAGATAGTGTAACTATAATGCCTCAAAACAAAGAAAACATTATCACACTAAATTTAATATATAGTCAAAGTGATGTTGGTATAACACATAAAAATGACTGTTATACTGGAAAAGTTTTAAAAAATGGCACATTATCAATAACAAGTTACAACGAAACATGTGGAACAGATGTAGTAATACCAGAAACCATTGACGGGTATACAGTTACTGAAATTGCTGATGGCAGTTTAAATCCATATGTAGGCGTGTTTTCTAATAAAAAATTAACAAGTGTAACCGTGCCAGATACCATTACATATATTGGAAATTGCGCTTTTGCAAATAATAAAATAACCACGCTAAATTTATCAAAAAATCTAAAAGAAATAGGTGAAAGTGCATTCATTTATAATCAAATAACAAGTTTTATCGCTCCAAATACCCTTACAAAAATAGGCCATTATGTTTTTAGAGGTAATAAAATATCTGAAATAAAATTAAATGAAGGACTAGAATATATCGGTTGTGCCTCATTTATGGGTAATCTTATAACTGAAATAGAAATACCAAGTACAGTAACAAATATTCAAAATGGTGCTTTCACACAAAATAAAGTAGATTATGAAAATGCGTTTATTTATAATAGAAATTCTGACGGTACAATAAATTATAGCTCCTTAAATTCCTATGCAGGAGAAAGTATGACGGGTAAAACAATACCAGAAAATATTACCGATATTGGACCCGAGGCATTTGAAAGTGTGAGATGGGAAGAGATAACTATACCGTCAAGAATTAAAATAATAAAAGCTTATGTTTTTTGTGGTTGCCGTGCCAAAAAAATAACAATAGAAGAAGGTGTAGAAGAGATAGGCCATTTCGCACTAGAAATGAATAATATAACCGAGATAGAAATACCAGTAAGCGTTAAAAAAATAACATATAATGCTTTTGCAAATAATAAAAATCTAGTAACTATAAATGTAAAAAATAAAGCAAATTCTATTGAAAATGCCCCATGGGGAAGTAATGCTACGGTAAACTGGCTTATAAAATAATTCTAAAATAAAAAAATAAACATAAACTTATCATGGGTGATAATATGGAATTTAAAATAGGAGATTTAGTAACACGTAATTCCCATGGTAATGACATAGTATTCAAAATAACAAAAATAGACGCAGATACATGTGAATTAGTGGGAAAAAACGTTAGATTATTAGTAGACGCAAAAATAGAAGATTTAAAATCATATACAGGTGATGACATTGAAAATGAAGAGAGTTTTTTAAAAAGAACCTACCAAAAAGAAACATTAAATAGGGACGATTATTTTTATCTTCCAGGAAAAATACTTCACATAGATAGTGACAGTGATTATTTAAAAAGATGTTTAGATTACTATAAAAATATCAATATATGGGCCATGGGGATAAATGAAAGAGAGGAAAATATAGCAAAAAACATCTTAAAATGGTTAAACGAATATAAACCAAATATACTGGTAATTACCGGTCACGACGCCTACTATCAAAAAAAAGGAAGTCTAGACGACATAGAAGCCTATAAAAATAGTAAGTATTATGTAAATGCAATTAAAAAAGCTAGAGAATATGAAAATAGTCATGAAAAATTAATTATAATAGCTGGCGGATGTGGATCATGCTATGAACAGTTAATAACCGCTGGCGCAAACTTTGCTTCAAGTCCCAAAAGAATAAATATTCACGCCTTAGATCCCGCAATAATTGCCGGGAAAATGAGCCTTTCAGACATAAATAAAGATATAAATTTAAAAGAAATATTAGATAAAACAAAATATGGAAAAGACGGTATGGGTGGCATCATCACGAAAGGAACAATGTATGTTGGATACCCAAGGTAATATAAACGTAAAACAAATAAGAGAAATACTTGAAAATTACCTTGGGAAAAATATCAAAATAAAGTGTAATTTAGGAAGAAATAAAACTGAAACATATGATGTGATAATCAAAAGTTTATATAGTTATATTTTCCTAACCGAAACAAATGACGAAAATCATATCAAAAAATCCTTTTCCTATACTGATATAATAACTAAAACCATTAAAATATATATTGATTTTTAAGATAATATGATGTATACTTAAATCGAAATAAACTAGAAGGGAGAGAATAACATGAAGATTACTTCAGTCAACATTCGTAAGGTTGAAAGCGAAAACCGTATGCGTGGTATAGCATCAGTTGTTATTGACGATTGCTTTGCTATTCATGGCATTAGAATTATCGAAGGTGATAATGGTTTATTCACGGCAATGCCAAGCCGTAAAACAAGCGATGGTAAACATCACGATGTAGCACATCCAATAACAAGTGAATGTCGTAAAGAATTCGAAGATGCAATCATTGCTGAATACAATAAACAAGACGAAAATTAAATCGTCTTTTTTAATCCTCTTAAACATATAATTAAAATGGGAGGAAACATATGGATAAGATAGAAAGTGTAATAACATCATTAAATCACAGTATAACCATAAATGAAAGGAAAAACATTATAATAACAGGAGTAAAAAAAATAGAAAGCTTTGATGAAGAAGAATTTTTAATGGAAACAACTATGGGAAACCTTACATTAAAAGGAAAACAACTAGAAATAATAAAATTAGATACTTACCAAGGAAATGTATCAATTAAAGGTCAAATGGATAGTATATCTTATACCGAAGTAAATGTTAAAGAAAAAGAAAATGGCTTTTTAGGAAAATTATTTAAATGAGTTTAGATATTCAAATAATAACCTTACTAGTATCCTTTTTATTCGGAATATTTTTTGCCTTAACCTTAAAAATAAATAAAAAAATAATTTATAATAAAAACAAAATAATAAAAATAACCGGCACATTTTTAATCATGCTCATAAACACATTAATATACTTTATCATTTTAAAAAATATAAATAATGCACAAACACATCCATATGAACTATTAATGATTATATTTGGTTATTATATATTTCAAAAAGTTACAAAGAAATAAAATTTTGTTAATAAAATATTGCATAGCTGATTAAAACATCAGCTTTTATTTGACATTTGCTAATTGTAAAAAAAAACTAAAAATGTTATAGTATAAGTAGAAAGTAAGGTGATGATATGGCTAAAAGAAAAGTACCTCAAAAAGCAAAAAGAAGACTGGTATTTCTAGGACCACTCGCAATCTTTTTAATCGGTTACTGCCTAGTCACCGTATTTGTCACCGCAAGTGATTTATATAAATTAAATAAAGAAGAAAAAGAGCTACAAACAAATTTAAAAGAATTAAAAACAAATGCCAAATCACTAAAAACCGAAATAACTAAACTTCAAGATAAAGATTATATAGCTCGCTATGCTAGAGAAAATTATTTATACACTAAAGATGGTGAATACGTTATAAAGGTAAAAGATGAAGACAAAACAAAAGAAACTAAAACAGAAAATAAAACTGAAAATTATATTATAATTGCATGTGCGGTCATATTTTTATTAATAATCCTCTTTATCATCAAAAAAAGTAAGAAAAAAAAGAAGATGTAGAAAATAAAATTCAAAATAAGTGCTGACCTTTAATACCTAAAAGGTGTAATAAATTAATTTTGAGATGGTAGAACTGAAAAATATGATTACAAAAGTTCCTGTTCATACAACTACCATGCTTCAAAACAAACAATAAATATGGTAAAAAGTGTCTAAGAACCATTGCGTTTTTTTAGACACTATTTTTAGATTACATAGAGAATGATTTAGTGAAATTATATAATCTAGAGGAAAAAAGTTCAAAAAACATATGAGTATGCTGAATGTTTGCATGACCAATTGGAAAATACAATTATCAAAACAAATGAACATAGCTCATGATTTTAACCAATAAGTTGCAAATTGTTATTTAACATTAGGAACTGTATATTCAAAATATCATCCAATAAACGATAAACTTAAGGACTATACATAATTCAAAAAAATGTGTCAATCATTGCACACAACTGTTTTTGGAGAAGCTGATAGGTTAGTACAAATGCAAATAAGAATATTTAAAATAGATAAGATTGGAATATTCAAAAAAGCAATGCAAGAGATAATATGCAGGAAAGTTTGAAACAAAAGACTTAAATTTTTAAATCACTAGTTGAAATTAATATGGTGTTCAGATATAATCAAGAATTTGTTCATCAAGTAAAGTCTGAATTATTTTCAGAAAAAATATATGTTTATACAGCAAATGGAGATATAGTTGAACTCCTAAAGGTGCAACTACAATTGACTTTGTTATAAAAATTATTCTGGTTTAGGTAACACTACGGTATTAACAGTTTTAAATGATAAAGTTGTAATCGCAGAGCATGAAATAAAAACAAAAGATAGAATTGCAACAGATGTGTTATAATATAATCCAAGAGAAGGAAGGCCAGATAAAATGCAAACTCCAAAAGCAAAACATAAAATTAAGGAATTTAGAAAAGAAAATTAATATGAATATTATTGATGATGTTTTAAAGTGTTATGGAATACCAATATTAAAAATAGATAATTTATCTGGTGGATGGATTAACGAAAAATACTTAATTGAAAGTAGTAATAATAAATTATATGTTTTAAAAGAGTTGAGCTTAGAAAAATTTTCATATCAACACCTTCAGTATTTAATACAAACTGTTGAGTTACAGCGTTACTTGTATGAAGAAAATGTTGCTGTACCTAAGATTTTGTTAAATAATGATAAGAAAGTTGTTAGTAAGTTTTCTAATAATAAATATTTCTTTATTCAAGAGTATGTTGAAGGTTATTCTAAAGAATTTGATAAACTTACAAAAGAAGAAATATTTAGCATTGGACAAAATTTAGCTTTTTTACATGATAAATTAAAAAATGTTAATTCAGATGTGTTTGAGTCTGATTTTCTAAAATATAAGAATATAAACGATTTAAAACATGAATTGCAAACAAAGAGGCTTGAAATAAATGAAAATAGTTCAAAAAAATTTGTGCAACAACTTAATTTATATGAAAAAATCTTAAATGATAGTGAACTTAATAAAATTATAAATCAAAATAGATTACAGCTTATTCATGGTGATTTTACACCAGATAATATAATTTTTGATAATAACGAAGTGAAAGCAATTATTGATTTTGAGTTAGTAAGAATAAATTCAAAATTACAAGATATTGGTAGAATTGTTTTATCTACAACCTTTTTTAATAATAAATTTGACTTATTAAAGTTAACAAATTTTGTTGATGGATATTCCACAGTTTGTAAAATAAGTTATTTAGACATAATTAATTCATTAAAAATTGTGTGGGTTAATGAATTTAACATTTGGATTCAAGATAGATATTTTAAAAATTATAATCCACCTAAGATTGAAAAATTTATTAATGAAATTATGTGGATAAGTGAAAATTGGTTTAATTTGAAAAATGAAATAGGAGGCATAAAAAGAAATGAATTTAAAAAGCATTAATTATGGCGTTAATATAATATATAAAGGTAATAATTTAAATAAAATAATAAACGAATTAGACTTTAAATTTATTAAATATGAAATAAATAACGAAATAGAGAATTTTATTAATGTTGAAGTTATTAATCAGCAAAATAAAATAAAATTTTTTGTAGATGGTATTGAATATAAAACAATTACAGAAGTAATTAATAAATATAACGTAGTTCCTAAATTATTTTCAAAAAATTTAATTAACGACAAATATGAAATTAAATTAAATAAGTTAGAACATGAAAAAGATATAGAAAGATATAAAATTGAAGAAAAATATAATTCAAAATTTAATAAAAAATTTCAAGTTACAAATGGAATAAACAGTATATATGAATGGTATACTGGGGCAATCTTTTTTAAAGATTATGAATGGAATGAAATAGATGATGATAACAGTTTGAAAAAATTGTTTTTAGAAAAAAATAATGATTCATATATATACTCACTACCCCTTGATACAGGAGTAATATTAAGGAGTTACGAAATTTACTATTATTTTTCTACAAATATAAGTAGATTTGAAAAACCTAATATGAAACAAATTAATAATTGGTTTTACAATATTTCAAAATATTTAAATAAATTAAAAATTATTTTACCAACGTATATAATTAAAAATAATTATGATAGAAGATTATTACTGGGTGTTGTAGATAATTTAAGAAACATAATATTATTACTTACAAATTCAGAATTAATGATATTATCAGATAATGGCAAAGATTTTATTTATCATGATTCTTGTTCAAAGCCCATATTAAATAAATATTTTAAATTAATTGATGATTATCAAATGATTATAGAGAATATATGTTTTGATGAAACAAATGATAAATTATGTTTGAGTTTATTAAATAATATTCTAAATGAACTTGATATATTGAAAGAACAAACTCATAACAATTTAAAAGTAATAAATGATTCATTTATATTATCAAAATGTTTTAATTCATTGAGAGAAATTGATAATTATATCGAAAATTACATTGTATGTAAATCAATTATAATGAAAAAAAAGTTAAATAAACAGCAATTCCATTTGATTAGTATTTTATATGGTAGTTTAGAATTACCATTTATACTAAAGAGATTATGTAATCCAAAAGTACAATTATCATTTATGTTTCAAAATCATGGCATGTATTTAGATAGGCAAAAACGAAGCTTAACAGAAATTAATAAAGATTTAATTGAATATGGAAAATGTGATAAAAAAAATGCTATATTTATTGTTGATGACAATATGATGAGTGGTGTAACAATGCAATTAGCATATAATAAACTTTTTATAAACAATTATAAAAATATTAAGGGATTGTTTATTGTTAGGCATCCAAATGTTAATCGAATGGCTCAATTAGAACATTTTGATGTTGCATTAAATTTAGCATTAGTCGACAAATTTGTTTTTGGAATGATAACTGATACACCTTACACCAAAATAAAAAGAAATACTAATTTAAATAATATGTTTGTTAATGAGCTGAATATATTTTCCATCATGACAGAAATATTTTTAAAAGCATTATACTGTAATAATAGTTTTATAAAAGACAGTGAAGTAGATATATTTAAAGGGTATTCGGAGGGAATGGATGATTAAGTACGATAATAAATATTATAAAAATATAGTTGATAAATACAATTATGAATTAGTTGAACCATTGTATAAAGAAAATTTTGGTATTAATAGTAAATGGTATTGTTCATATAATCTGAATTCATTCCTTGATGGTATTAGTACAAACAAAAAACAATTAGTAATAATGGGAATTGGGATAAATGGCGTTCCACACATTGGAACAGTATCACAAATACTGAAAGCAATTTATCTTCAAAAGAAAGGTTTCAATGTTCAAATAATACTTGGAGATTTAGATGTATATGGAGCAAGAGCTAAGTCTTTAAAGGATATAAATAGATTAATTATTAAATATAAGGACTTTTTAGTAAAATTAGGATTTGATGAAACAAAAGGAAAAATAAGAAACCAATACGATAATCCAGAAATAATTCGTACATCATTTTTGCTATCAAGTTGTATCAAAGATAGTGATTTTGAAGAAATAGAAGAAGATATAAATGAATTGTATAAAACTGAAAAAGTATATACTGGAATGAATTTTAATGTTAAACAATCAATTTCACTTATGTTTGCCGATTTTATTCATCCGGGATTAGTAGATGGATTTGATAATGTATTAATAATAAGTGGTATAGATGAACATGGATATGTTTGGAAAGCGGATGAGATCAGAAAGAGAATGGGAGTTAATATGACTATTAGCGGACTTTATTCAAAGATAATAAGAGGTTTAAATGATTATCCCAAAATGAGCAAAAGTATACCAAACTCAAATATTAATTTATTATGCACAAAAGCTGAATTAAAAAAATTTTTAACTCATGAAAATTTTAATTATGATAATGCTGAAAATTCTTTTGTCTATCAACTAATGTGTTATGTTTCATTTTATGATGAAGAAAAGTTAAATGAATTGAAAAAAGACTGTAATGAAAAAAATAATAAATGGATAGAAGATGTAGGAAACTATATAAATGATTTATATAAAATATGTGAATTATGGAGGTAAAATAATGAAACAAAAAATAGACAAAGATAAATGGAACAGAAATAAACAATTTCAATTTTTCTCAAAATTTGATAGCCCATATACAGGATGTACTACTTTAATTGATGTGGATGCTTTAATCAAATTTTCTAAAAAAAATAAAATATCATTTTACGGATTGATGACTTATTTTACAATTACATCTCTAAATAAGATAGAAGAATTTAAATATGTTTTAGAAGAAAATGAAATCTATAAATATGATAAAATAAATGTGTCATTTTCCGTACTTAAAAATAATAAACAACTAAATTTTAGCAGAACTATTGAATGTAATAATTTTGAAAAATTTATACAAGATTTTAATGCAGCTAAAGCAGAAGCTGAAAGCGATACAATTATCCCTTATATTAAAGACTACAATAAATGCTATATAACATGTATACCTTGGATGAGAGCAACTTCTGTCTTAAATCCAATGAATTATAAACTTAAAGATAGCATTCCAAGAATTTGCTGGGGAAAATATTTTATTCAAGACGGGAAATATATGATTGACTATTCTATACAGGTTAATCATGCTTTCCAAGATGGTTATCATATAGGATTGTTTATTAATCAGCTACAGGAAGATATATATAATTTATTGAAGTAAAAATGATTTTATGAGTTGATTTAGTTGTGGTAGGCCGTTATAGCGATATTGGTAAGGATATATTCCGTAGAAAATCGCTCATAGATGACTATATAAAATTTACTGCAAAAGAAAATCGATTTAATGTATTAATGAACATACTACCACACACACAAATTTGAATGATATTGCTTATTGGCTAATGTATTGAAAATATATGGAAACCATAGGCGAAGTAATTGTCTAATTAAATATTTTAACAACTTAAAAAAATTATATTACTGTTATCAATATTTAAAAGTTTATAGAAATTATTTACAATATATAAAAATATCAACAATAATAAATGCTGAAAATTAAGAATTTACCTAATAAAGGGTGATTATGGTTCTGTTAAATAGTTAAAATTTTATTAGGGTGGCAGTGTGACACAACAAAAAGATTTTATGAATTTCATTTTAAAAAAATAAAAGAGGTAAGGTAATATGGTATATTGGATAGCACAGTTTTTTGGCATATTAGGACTTTTGGTAATGGTAATAAGCTTATTTCAAAAAAACAAAGATATAATGTTAAGGTATGTTGCACTTAACGGTATATTTTTTGGTATAGAATATTTGCTTTTAGAAGCATATTCGGGAATGTTTTCTAATTTCTTTGGAATACTTAGAACATATATTAGTAAAGAAAAAGAAAAACATAAAAACTTAAATAAGTGGTATGTTTTATTATTTTTTATAATTGGTTATGCGATTATAGGACTTATATCGTTTGATGGAAAGATAATAAGCTTATTACCTGTTATCGCAGAGATAATCTATGTAATTACATTGTGGCAAAAAGATGTCAAAGAAATTAGAATAGGAACTTTATTGATGGTTATTTTATGGTTGATATATGATATATTTGTTAAGGCATATCCATCAATGATTACAGATTTAATTGTTATGTTATCAACAATTGTTGCAATTATAACAAATGATGTTTTAAAACGAAAGTTAAAATCCATAAAAAAGTGAAATACGAAAAAACGATACTATAAAATAAAATTTAGTAAAATTTTGACAAAAATAGTTTTGTCATAAATCTGAATTAAAAAGTAACAAAAATATTTAATAAACTATATTTTATATGGTATAATAAGAAAGAATTGTTTAATTTATAAATGTTGATTAATGAATAGTAAAGTATATTGTTTTAAATTTAGAGAGTTTATGCATGGTGAAAATAAACAAAACGATATAATTGAAATACACATTATGAGTTTATAGGTTGCTACTTTATAGCTTATTGAGTGTATGAATTTCTATTCATAAATTAAGGTGGTACCGCGATAAATCGTCCTTATGATGATTGTTTATTGCGCTTTTTTGTTAAGGAGGAATAAAATGACAAAAGATGAAAAAATTGAATTAATACTGAGAAGAACAGTTGATATTCATAATAAAGAAACATTGTTGAAAAAATTAAATAGTGGGAAAAAATTAGTAGTAAAATTTGGTGCTGATCCCTCAAAGCCTGATTTGCACCTAGGTCATACAGTGCCATTGCGTGCATTGAAAGTATTACAAGAATTAGGACATGACATAGTTTTTGTTATAGGAGATTTTACAGCGATGATTGGAGACCCATCTGGAAAATCTAAAACTAGGCCATCGTTAACATTTGAAGAAACTAGGAAAAATGGTGAAACATATTTTAAGCAAGTTTCTAAAATATTAGATCCTAAAAAAATAAGAATTGCTTATAATTCACAGTGGTTAGGAAAAATGTCATTTGAAGATATTATCAAATTAGCTGGAAAATATACAGTAGCTAGAATTCTTGAAAGAGATGATTTTAAAAACAGATTTAATAACAATATTCCAATTGGTATTCATGAATTTTTATATCCATTAATGCAAGGATATGATTCAGTTGCATTACATGCCGATATAGAAATAGGCGGAACAGACCAAACGTTTAATTTGCTAGTTGGTAGAGAATTACAGAGAGACTATGATCAAGAGCCACAAGATGTAATGTGTTTTCCTTTGTTAGTAGGATTAGATGGAAAAGAAAAAATGTCTAAATCATTAGGAAATTATATTGGAGTAGATGATTCGCCTGAAAAAATGTATGAGAAAGCTATGAGAATACCTGACAATGTGCTATTAGATTATTTTAAACTTACTACAGATTTAGATATGAAAGATGTAGAAATGTGGATGAATGAAGATATATTAATGGCACATAGAAAATATGCTGAAGAAATAATTAAAATATATCATGGTAAAGAGTTTATTAATCAAGCAGAAGAAAGATATAATACAATAGCAAAAGGGTGTATACCTGAAAATATTGAAATATTTGAAATAAAAGAAAATATGTTAGAAAGTGGATTGCTATTGACTGAATTATTAAATTTATCAAATATTGTTCCATCAAAATCTGAAGGAAGAAGAATGATTGAACAAAATGGAATAAGTATAAACGGAATGAAAGAAAATGATGTTAATAAATTAATTACTAAAGCAGATTTTAATAATAATGAATTAATTATTCAAAAAGGTAAAAAGCAATTTAAAAAAATTATTTTAACTAAGTAATAAACTATAAAGTCATTATTGTTACCTGTATTTTTGATAAGAGATATTGGATACTAATTATTTCCCGAAACGTCATAAATTTTAAAAGATAATTTGATATTGCGCTAAAAATTGTTAAATGATATGCAGATAAAGTTATAATGGCTTATTAGAAGAAATAGAATTTAATATAATAACCCTTTTTATCATCAAAAAAGTAAGAAAATGTAGAAAATACATTTTTTTATTGACTAAAATTCAAAAAAACACTATAATAACCAAATAAAAAAGGAGAAAAAGTATGGAAAAACAAGAATACTATAATATACAGTTTAAAAAATACCAATCATTAAGAGAAATACCAGAAGAATATAGAACTAAAGAGATGTATGATGAGTATTACAGATTAACCGGTGATACCTCACAAATACCCGCATGGGCTATGACCGAAGAAATGTACTACCAAGAATTATATAATCAAACAGGAGACATCACAAAAATACCTAAAAATCAAAGAACTGATTTCATGTATGAAAATTTATTAAGGAAAACTAAAGATATAAATCAAATACCTGAAAATAGAAGAACCCAAAGTATATACAACATCATGTTTGAAATAACCGGCGATTTAAATCAAGTGCCATACAAAAGAAGAAGAAAAACAATGTGCTTAAAATATTTTAAAAAAACCAAAGACATTAGAGCTATTCCACTAGAATTTATAACACCAGATATGTGCTTAATCTATCTAATGGAACACCAAGACGCCTCTAAAATACCACCAACATTATTAGAAAAAGTGAAAGAAAAACTAAAAGAAAATATAAACAAAATAGACATTCAAACATATAGAATGTTAAAAGATTTACTAGAAATAGCTGAAGCACAAGTTGAAGCCACAAAAAAAAGACTAGAATTTTTTGAAGAACTTATAGACGCATTAGGACCTATTAATGGAAAAATGGATAACAAGCAAAAAATCTTTTTCGCTTACAATGCCTTCAGTCACGGTATGACAAGTATTGAAAAATTATATCGATTGGCGTGCGAATACCAAAATCAAACAGTAATATCATTTATTGAGACAAATTTTGGGGCAAATAGAAAATACAAAAAAGTAAAAATAGAGAATAGTTGGTGTACATTATTTGATAAAAACACCGCAAATGTAGACATACCAGAAAGAAAATTAGATATTATATTAAGCATAATGAAACAGCACAGAGTTCCTTTATGCACCATATTAGTAAACATGGGGATAGAAAGTTATAAAACAGGAGATATAAAATTAAATAACTTCTTAAAAATAATAGATATGTTTAATATTGCTGAAGTAAAACAAAAAACGATTACTAAAAAGTAGTCGTCTTATTTTTTTCAAAATTCCAGGCATCACGGCACATATCTTCTAAATCCCTAGTAGTTACAAAATCAAGCTCCTCTTTAGCCTTACTCGGATCAGAATAAGAGCTTGCAATATCTCCTGTTCTTCTAGGACATATCTTATAATTGATTTTTAAATTGTTTACCTTCTCAAAAGTCTTAACCATATCAAGAACACTGTAGCCTTTACCTGTACCTAAATTATAAATATAAAGACCGTGGCCTTCCTTATTAAGCTTTTCAATTGCCTTAATATGTCCAATAGCTAAATCAACAACATGAATATAATCCCTAACACCCGTGCCATCTGTTGTATCATAATCATTACCAAAAATAGATAAACACTTTAACTTTCCACTGGCAACCCTACATATATAAGGCATTAAATTAGCTGGAATACCATTTGGATCTTCGCCAATTAAACCAGAAGGGTGTGCTCCAATTGGATTAAAATACCTTAAAATACAAATATCAAAATCATTATCCGAATTATATAAATCCTTTAAAATTTGTTCAACAAAAAATTTACTTGTGCCATAAGGATTAGTTGTAAATCCAGTTTCAAAACTTTCGTCAATAGGTAAAGTGCTTGGATTACCATAAACCGTTGCACTACTACTAAAAACTAACTTTTTACAGTTAAACTCTTTCATAACAGTTAAAAGACTAAGAACCGTTGCAACATTATTTGTATAATATTCAACCGGTTTTAAAACAGACTCTCCAACCGCTTTATAAGCTGCAAAATCGATAACCGCATCAATATTATTTTCCTTAAAAATCTTTCTTAAAAAATCCTTATCAATCATATCGCCTTCATAAAATTTAACATCCTTGCCAGTTATAAGTTTAATCTTATCTAAAACATCACGGCTACTATTAGATAAATTATCCAAAACTATAACATCATAACCAGAATCCAAAAGTTCACAGCACGTATGACTGCCAATATAACCTGTACCACCAGTAACAAGTACTCTCATAAATCACTCTCCCAAAAGTATTATACAATAAAAAGAGCAAAAAAGCTCTTAAAGTTTGAAATCTTTAACATCATCATCCGACATATCCTTACCATCAAAATAAAGCCTAGGTTTAAACTTAAATAAAAAACCCACAAAATTAGATGGAAAAGCCTTCATAATCTTATTATAATCAGTCGTAATGTCATTATAATATTTTCTTAAAGCAATAATTTCTGCCTCAGATTCCGTTAAAGAAACATCAATTTTCATAAAAGATTCATTACTCTTAAGCTTAGGAAACTTCTCCTTATAAAAATTAAACTCCTTAATACCGTCATAAAGTATTCTATCAAGTTCAAAATTGCTTAACTTCCTAGATTTAATCTTACTAACAAACGGCATAACATCATCACTAGTCTCAGAAACCGCTTTAATAATGTCAATAGATTTATTAATTAAATCAAATCTTTTTCTTAAAACAGAATCAATATTGCTCTCCGCTTCATTCATTCTTATAATAAGCTCTTGAAACCTATTATAAGTACTTGCAAGCCAAATAATAAATACACAAATAACAATAAATAAAGACATACAAACAATAAACAGACTCATTCTATCACCTAAAAAACATTATAGCAGATAACATTTTCTATTTCAATTATTTGGATAAAATTCACTGCTTGAAACAATACGCTCATCCGACTTAATAAAATTAACATAAATAAGTAAAATCAAATACCAATTGCCAGTTTTAGGATCACTTAAAATAATATGATCCCTGCCAGACTGCTCAATAATACCTTTAAAAACCCTATCACGCCATTCATTAGAATCCGGATAAGAAGCATAAATTTCCACTTGCTTACCTTTATTAAGTCTTAAAATATTTTCAATATAAGATTGTTCTAGTGGTACATCTACAAAATTATTCTGTACACTTTGATTTGGCGAAATACCTCCAGAATACAAAGGTGCCCCAGGAAAAGCATTTTGATTAGCAAAACTATTATTCAATAAAATCACCCTTTCCTTAAAAATATATTTATAAACAAAAAAAAATATGATACAATTTAATTCAAAGGTGATTGAAATGCAAGTGAAAGTCGGAATATCAATGAGACATGTACATTTAAAAGAAGAGACATATAAAAAATTATTCGGAAACAAACACATAGAAAAACTAAGAGATTTAAGCCAAAAAGGGCAGTTTGCCTCAAAAGACGTAGTAACCATTCAAAATAAAGATAGAAAAATAGAAAACGTTAGAGTGCTCGGACCATTTAGAAAATATGACCAAGTAGAAATATCCAAAACAGATGCCTATACCCTAAAATTAGAACCACCCGTGCGCACATCGGGAGACCTAAAAAACTCAAGTGGAATCACCATAATCGGGCCAAACAGCAGTGTAACCCTTGAAGAAGGATGCATCATTGCAAATAGACATATACACATAAACCCCGAAGAAATAAAAAAATATAATTTAGAAAATATTAAAAAAGTCAAAATAAAAGTAGATGGTGAAAAGAAAACAATTCTAGAAAACGTCTATTTAAAAATAGATGAAAGCTTTAATTTAGAGCTTCATTTAGATAGTGATGACGGAAACGCCACCTTACTTAAAAACGGTGACACCGTAGAAGTCATAAGAGAAGAGGAGTAACATGAAAGATTTCACACAAAGCTATGAAGAATTTTATATAGAAAGGTTTATTTACAGCATAGCTGAAGTAGAAACATATGAAGATAAAAAGAAAATAATGCAAAGTGTTTTAGAAGCCTATCAGTACTTATTAGAAGTAGATGGCCCATTAACCTTAGGCAATATAAAAACAGTAGGTAATAAAGTAAAT
>CAKPAT010000018.1 GCA_934133155.1 uncultured Bacilli bacterium | reverse complement strand
CATTCTCTTGTGTATATCCTTAAAAAACATGTGCTTCACCATTAAAATATATGCACGCACAAAAAAACTATTAAAATTAATTAATAGTTTTAATTCTTCTTAGACTTTTTCTTAGAAGCTGTAGAATTTTTAGTAGTATTTTTAACTTCTTTTTTAGGAATATCTTCTTTAATTTCTAAAGCCTCTTCCCCAACTTCTAAAGTATTTGCTAAAGATCTTTTCTCTTCATTTTTACGAATCCAGTCTTTACCATCAACAACCCTAGAAACAAGCATTGAACTAGAAGCATCACCAACAACATTAAGCATAGTAGCAGGCGCGTCAATAATAGTTGCCACCATTGTTAAAACAGGCAAAGAAGCAACTGGATAACCCATCATTGAAATAATCATCATTTCAGAAATAGTTCCGCCACCAATTGGCACAGCAGTAATAAGTAAAGTAGCTACCAAAGATACGAAAACAATTTGTAAAATATTTCCAAAATTAGAAACATCAGTACCAAATAAACAAACTAAGAACATTATCTTAAATACACTACCGATAACAGAACCTTCCTTATGTAAACTAGTACCAAGTGGAATAGTCATTTCTGCAACATCATCAGAAACACCAATTCTTTTAGCAGTATCAATATTAACAGGAATACTTGCTCCAGAAGAACATGTACCTAAAGCAGTAAAAGTTGAAGGTAAGATATTCTTCCAAAACCTCTTAAATCCCTCCTTACCACCAGCAATAAAAGCATAAAGACTGTAAACACCAAAGTAAAATACTAAAGCAACAATAGTGTAAATAATAAATGTCTTTAAAAAGCCCACAGCAATAGAACCACCTAAAGTTCCAACTAAAGAAGCAAAATAACATCCTAAACCAATAGGCGCATAATACATAAAGATTTTAATAAAATTAAAAATTACTGTATTAGCAGATTCCAAAACCTTAAGTAAAGGTTCACTTTTTTCTTTGCCCATTCTCATTGCAAAACCAAAAAGAATAGAAAATACTACAATTGCAATTACATTATTTTTAGAAAGTAAACCACTAAAATCATCAACACTTATAAGTTGAACAGTGCTTTCTAAAACATTTAAACTAGTATCACTTTTTTCATCTGCATCAAATAGTTCCTTAATCGCATTTGTGTCAGACGGATTTACTAAATTACTAAAATAAGTACTACCAAGACCTACTATAACCGCAACCAAAGAAGTAACAATAAATACTCCAATAATTGAAGCCATAACTTTACCAAATCTCTTAGGACTACTTATTTTTGCAATAGTAGTTGATAAAGTTAGAAAAACCATGGGAACAATAATAACAAACATTAAGTTTAAAAATAAATCACCCAAAGGTTTAACAAAATTAGCCTTCTCACCAAAGATAAGACCACATATGCAGCCGATAACAATACCTAAAATAAGTATAATAGTCGACTTATAATTTTTCCAAAATTTTTTCATATAAATTCAACCTCCTATGACATTATAGTAGACATGTAAAAAAATACCTACTATGGGTATTACACACGTAAAATTAAAATCTTCACAAATCGCCCAAAATATGCTATAATGAAACCATGAAAAAGAAATATATAAAAATGAATAATAGTCAAAAAGACTTATCACTAGGAAACATCTGCCGAATAATCAAAGAACTATCCTTAAATAAAATATTTGCCGGACAAACCGACGTTTTTTGTGCCATATTTAATGAAGAAGATGTCAGTGACTCCACAATCAATAATTATTGTATAGGTAACCGTACAATCGGAAAAAAATATAAAGACACATATTTAAAAATGTCAAATGAAAAAGATAAAACATTTAAAGTAATACTTAAAAATATCAAAGGTATATTAGAAGGAAAAATAGAAGGAAGCGAAAAAAATGATATATTAAAAGAACTATGCCTAAAACTTTACAACCTTGCTAAAAATGATACAACAGTAAAAAACGATTTTACCAAAGAAATATATACCTTAATTGAAAATGAAGAACTAGAAAAAGTCACATTTTTGTTAATCAGATACGCCGTTTTAGAAAAAAAACAGCCTATATATGAAGAAGAAAATAAAAAAGAGGCAATCGAAAAAATTCTAGAAAACACCAATATATCTATGTTTGAACTTGAAAACTTTTTAAAAATACAGCTTCAAGACGGCATCAACTACACATATTCTTTAAAAAAATTAGCCGAAAAAGAAAATCCATACGCTTGTGCAGAACTTGGCGAAATGGAATATAAAGGAATAATGGCTGGAAAACCTAGATATATAAAAAGTTATGAATATCTTAAAATAGCCGCCGAAAAAAATCATCCACGGGCAAGCTGGTTAATAGCCAAAATGTTTTATGATAAAAAAATAGGTAGCAGAACAAAAGAAGATTTAAAAACGGCCTGGAAATATCTTAGTAACGCCTATAAATTAGGCAGTGTTGCTGCCATAAACACCATTGGTACATGCTATCTTTATGGTTATGTGCCAAACGAAAAAAAAGACGAAAAAAAAGCCATTGAATATCTAGAAAAAGCAGCTTCACATAACTACGTTTACGCCAATAACAATCTAGGAAAAATATATGAAAAGAAAAAAGAATATGAAAAAGCTTATGAATACTATCAAAAAAGTGCCGATTTAGAAGAAAGTTGGGCCTGTAATAAAATGGGTGAGTACTACCGCATGAAAGAAGACCTGAAAACAGCCTATAAATATTACACCACTGCTTTAAAAGTACCTACCGAATTATTAGACCCATGGGCATTATATAATTTAGCTAAATACTACTATATAGAAGGCAGTTATGAAGTAAATATTGAAAAAGATGAAAAAAAAGCCACCGAATATTTAGAAAGAGCATACGACCTTGGGGTAAACCCTGCCCTAGAAGAATTAATTTACATATATATAAATGAATACTTAAAAGAAGATAAAAATGAACTAATAGAAAAAATAAACCACTCAATAAAACTTCTTTCCAAAACAGATTATTATAATGAATGTCAGGAAAAAATAAATCAAAAATTAAATAAAATAAAAGAAAAATATCCTGTCATTATAAAGCTTGACTAAAATAAAATACTAACCTATAATTAAAAGTAGGTGAAGCATATGAAAAAAGGATTTACCCTAGTCGAACTACTCGGAGTAATAGTAATTTTAGGTATAATAGCGACACTGACCGTGCCCTTAATACAAAGAACAATCATTGAAAAAAATGAAGAAGCTTATAATCTTCAAATAAAATCATTTGAAGATGCTGCAAAAAACTGGGCAAATGACCACATATATGAATTAACATGTGAAAACACCTGCGTAAATCCACCACTTAAAACTCTTACAATAGAAGAACTTCAAAAAGAAGGATTTCTTGATGATGGAGAAATAAGTAACCCCAAAGGCGGAAAATTTAACACCCAAAATTACGTAACAATAACTAAAGTAGATGGAAAATACAAATATACCTACGATAAAAATCAGGATTAATCAAAATTAATCCTTTTTAGGAAGTGATAAAAATGCAGTATAATTCAGTAAAAAACGAAAAAATCAAAGACTTAAAAAAACTATCTCAAAAAAAATACCGCGAAAAAACAAAAACCTTTATAGTAGAAGGCTTTCATCTAGTGAAAGAAGCTGAAAAATCAGGTTACCTAAAAGAAGTTTTATCCGAAATGCCTTATACATCAAAAGTAGAAAATCACATCATAAATAGGCAAATCACAAACTATCTAACCGAAGTGGAAAGCCCTCAAGGTATATTTGGAATATGCCAAATAAAAGAAAACGAAATAAAAGGTGACCACATCTTAATATTAGACGGTATTCAAGATCCTGGGAACATGGGCACAATAATTAGAACTAGTGCCGCCTTTGATATTGATACAATCATAGTAAACGATAAATGCACCGATCCATATTCTTCAAAAGTTGTCAGATCAACCCAAGGTATGATATTTTATCAAAATATTGTAAAAAAAGACATATCAGAAATAATCGAAAACCTAAAGCCAGAATATAAAATTTATGGTACAAAAGTAAATGGTGGAAAAGAACTGAAATCCATTGAAAAAAATCCAAAATTTGCTATAATAATGGGAAATGAGGGAAATGGCGTAGAAAGCAAAATACTTGATAAATGTGATGAATACATTTACATAAATATGAATAAAAATTGTGAAAGTCTAAACGTCGCAGTAGCCACCAGTATCATTTTATATGAATTTAAGAGGTGAAAAAAATGATTTATTTAGGTAAATTAGTAAACACCCATGGCATAAAAGGGGAAGTAAAAATAATATCAAACTTCAAATATAAAAGTGAAGTTTTTAAAAAAAATAACTGCATATACATTTCAGGTGAAAAATTAAAAATAAACACTTATAGAAAACATAAAAATTTTGATATGATAACACTTGAAAACTATAATGATATAAATGAAGTTCTTAAATTTAAAGGAAAAGATATTTATATAAACGAAGAAGAATATACCTTTAAAGGCCCATTAAATGAAAAATTATATGGTTTAAAAGTTTATGGTGATGGCAAAGAAATAGGGATACTTGAAAATATCGAAGATTTAGGCTTCGAAGAATTACTTGTCATTAAAAATAAAAATAAAAAATATCTCGTACCATACGTTAAAGAATTTGTAAACAAAATAACAGAAGAGGGCATTTACTTAAATCTAATAAAAGGATTAATAAATGAAGATTGATATACTAACCATATTTCCTGAAATGTTTACCGGCTTTAAAGCAAGCTCCATAATCAAAAGAGCCCAAGAAAAAGGATTAGTCGAAATAAATATTCACGATATAAGAAAATATAGTAAAGATCCTCATAAAAAAGTAGACGACTATGGTTTTGGCCCAGGAAGAGGAATGGTTCTAATGCCACAGCCCATATTTGACGCCGTAAGAGATATTAAAAAAGAAGATAGTAAAGTCATACTAATGACCCCTCAAGGCACGCCTTATAAACAAAAAATAGCCCATGACTTATCAAAAGAAAAACACCTAATTCTAATATGTGGTCATTATGAAGGATTTGACGAAAGAATAAGAACCCTAGCCGACATGGAAATAAGCATAGGTGATTATGTTCTAACAGGCGGAGAACTTGCCAGCATGGTAATTTCCGATAGCGTAATTCGTCTAATAGACGGAGTTATCCAAAAAGAATCTCATGAAAATGACTCCTTCAGTAAAAATCTTTTAGACTACCCCGTATACACCAAACCAGTTGATTTTGAAGGAATGAAAGTCCCAGATATATTACTTTCCGGAAACCATGCCAAAATAGAAGAATACCGCTTAAAGCAGGCCCTTAAAAGAACCGAAGAAAGACGCCCAGATTTATTAAAAGGAGATGAAAACCATGGATAAAAGATACTACATATGCGATAAAGATAACACTGAAATTATTTATGGATACATCGACTATAATAAAATAAAAGGCTTTAAAGTAAAACCGCAAAATAAAGTGCCTTATGACGGAGTTGAAGTAAGTAGACTAACATTAGTTGAACCAGAATTAATCAAAAAAGTATTAAAAAGAAAAATCACAAAAAAATTAAATGCCTACTTACAGTTTTTACTAACATACTCCGATGACGAAGACGACGATGGAAGAATATCATTAGTAATAGATGATATCCAAAAATATAAAAACCTAATAATTAATAAATACTCTAAATTTTTAGATAAAAAATACATCACCGCCTTACTAAAACAAGTAAGTTTAGTAGAAAAAAACCTTGAAGATAAACTCCAAGAATTAATAAAAAATGAAGAAAAATCACACAGAAGCCGTTAAACGGCTTTTTAAAGTGCAAAAAATTAAATTTCAAAGTGCAAATTTTGCACTTTAGATATTCCCTAAAGACAAAATTAACGTATAATTATGAGTTATACGTTAATCCATACCCTTATTTTACCAAATATCTACGTATTTTTCCCAAAAATCTCATATTTTTTAATAATTTTACGCTAATTTCTTTCGTATAACTCATAATTATACGGTATAGAAAGTGGTGTTTTATGAGAAAAAGAAGAAAAACAAACAAAAAAAGAATGATAACTATATCTTTATTTGTATCATTATTTGTTATAACAGTCGGCTATTCAGCCTTTAATACAAATATAAATTTAAAAGCAAAAGGAAATGTATTAAAAGATACAAATATAGAGGTTGATAAAAAAGTCCCATTAAATGATTTATTATTTTGGGGCGAAGCAAACAATAAAGAAAACACCTTAACCACATTAAAAAATAAAGCAAATGGAAGTGATGGCATATTAAATAATTTTGATAACACAGAAACAAGTGGATTTAATAATGACGAACTTGTCTTTGATGGAGTTAATGATTTTGTTAATATTGGTTATGCAGGTTATGATTTTAAAAACAGTATTAGCCTTGTAATTTATGTTGATTTAGATAGTTCTAACCGTACTGATTTACATGAATTTTTTGGTAACTGGGAATATGCCGGTGGCGGTATTGCATTAGGAAATGGTAAATTGTTTTTTAATTTATATGACAATAATAAAAAAGACTATATTTTAAATTACAGTACACAGTCCGTTAATTATAATCAATATCAGACATATATTGGAACTTTTGACGGTGAAAGTTTAAAATTATACATTAATGGAACTTTAGATAATATCGAAAATATGAGTAACTTAAAAAATTCCACACTTGACATTTTATTAGGAGCTAACCCAAGCACAACTGGAGCTCAATATTTTACCAAAATGAAATTAAAAGAGGCCATACTTTATGATAGAGCACTCACTGAAGACGGAGTGAAAACTTTAACTGAAGGCTTTAAAAAGAAATATGAAAATAGCTGAAAATATCGTATAACTGTGTGTTATACGATAATCTTACCCTCTAATTATAGCATTTTCACCAGCATTTTTCTCTCTTTTAAGCCTTTTTTTCTTAATTTTTTACTAATTACTTTCGTATAATACACAGTTATATGTTATAGGAAGTGGTTGCTTATGAGAAAAAGAAAGAAAACTAAGAAAATAATAATTTTATCTATATTATCACTAATGATTATGATAACTGGCTATTCAGCTTTTAATACAAATATTAGATTATCTGCGAAAGGAAATGTTTATGAAATAGGTAGGGAAGCTTTTGGAGCAAACGAACTTACATACATAAACTTTCCCGAAAGCTTAAAAAGAGTTTGGGCAGGTGCATTCCAATCTAACAATTTAGTTCATATTCCGAATTTAGATAATTTAACATTTTTAGATACTGGTGTATTTTGGGGTAATAGTGTTGAAGGTGATGAAGCTTTTGTTTACGGAAGAAATGCAGACGGAACTATAAATTATACTATTTTAAATTCTTATGCCGGAAAATGGCGTGAAGTTTTAAATATTCCAAATACAGTAAAAATATTACCTTATTATTCTTTAAGATATGCCAAAGCATCTACTATAAACCTTCCGGAGGGTTTAAAAATAATAAGAAATCAAGCTTTAATGAATACACGTGCCACCGTAAATATCCCAAGCACTATCGAGTCAATTGAAAGTAATGCTTTTTCCCAAACAACCGGAAACATCACCATCAACATAAAAAGAAAAGAAAATGCTATAGAAGGCGCCCCATGGGGTGCAACCAATGCTACTGTAAACTGGATAGGGAATAACTAAAAATAAATGTCATATATTAAAATAGGTGATCCTATGAACACAAAAGAAAAATTTAAAGAATTTGTTAGAAAAAATCCTATTTTATTAAATCATGTCAAAGAAGGTAAAATGACCTGGCAAAAATTTTATGAAATATATGACCTATACGGTGAAGATGAAAATGCCTGGAAAGATTATTTAAAAAAAGACGTTGTTCCAGCAGTTGCATCTTTTGATTTAGTAAATTTTATAAAAGGTATAGATTTAGATAGTATTCAAAATGGTGTCAGCAGTATGCAACGTGTGCTCAGCTTATTTCAAGACATGACAAATAAACAAACCCCTAAAAAAGTAGATTATAAACCAAGACCATTATATAAACATTTTGACGATTGATGTCCTTAGAGCTCCAATTTAAAATAAAAAATAATCCATACTACCTAAGATATTTAAGAGAAAATTCAAACTGGTATAAACTACTTAATAGGGATAAAAATAACTTTAAGTTATTTGAAGAAGAGGCTAAAAATTACTACAAACTAAAAAAATCAGACAAAATAAAAGAAGCTTTAAATACCTTCGACATGCTTTCAAAAATACTATCGACATTAAAGTAAAAAAATGATATTATACTTCTGGTGATTAAATGCGTATAATAAGCGGAAAATATAAAGGAAGAAAATTAAAAGGCTTTGATATAGAAGGAACAAGACCTACAATGGATAGGGTAAAAGAATCTCTATTTGCAATGATACAAACAAAAATAAATGACGCCAAAGTATTAGATTTATTTGCTGGAAGTGGTGCATTAGGCTTAGAAGCTTTAAGTAATGGTGCACAAAAAGTATACCTAATAGATAAAAACGAAGAAGCTATCAAGGCCTTAAAATATAATAGTCAAAATATGGAAAACGTCCACATTCTAAAAGTAGATTATAAAAAATACTTAAAAGAAACAAACGAAACCTTTGACATAATTTTTCTAGATCCCCCATATAAAGATAATTTAATGAACAAAAGCTTAAAAATAATTAATGAAAGAAATTTATTAAACGAAGGTGGCATAATAATATGCGAATATGAAGAAGGGTATTTAGAAACAAATTTAACCATATGGAAAGAAAGAAAATATGGTAGTAAAAATATTAAAATATTAATCAAATAACTAAAATAAAGTTATTTTTTTTCATTTCAAAAGAATTAATCAAAATTTAATCGTATATATCTTGTGAGGAGGTAAGTTAGTTTGCAAAAATATCCATTCACAAATCAAACAGGATTTCAAGATTGCGCAGCAGCCTGCACACAAATGATATTAAAATATTATGGTGGTTATTCTAGTATTTATAAACTAAGTGAAATGCTAAAAACCACCAAAAACGGCACAACCGCATACGATATAGTTGAAACATTAAACAGTATAGGGTTTGAAGCATATGGAAAAAAACATAAAAACCTAAAAGATGTAAAAGTTCCTTGTATAGCCCACATGGAATACAAAAATTATAAACATTACATCGTTATATATGAAATAAACTTTAAAAAGAGATATCTAAAAATAGCCGATCCCGCATCTAAAATAAAAAAAATTTCCTTTGAAAAATTTTTACAAAACTGGTCCCTAATAACAATAGAAATGAAAAAGGTGCGAGAAGTATTAAAAGATGAAGAAATAAAATCATTTAAATTTATATATAAATCATTCCACAAATATAAAAAAAATATAATCATAATCGGCATCATATCCATAACCTTATGTATCTTTTCTTTTGCTTATGCTTTAATACTTCAAAAAATACTTGAAAAAGATATAAATATCATAAAAATCCTTTCAATAATAATCGTGTCTAAATGTCTGCTTGAATACCTAAAAAATAAGCTTGAAATAAAACTAAATAAAAAAATGAAAAAAGATTTGTCCGAAAAGTTATTTCAAAAACTAATGAAACTTCCTTATCTTTATTATCGAAATAAAACATTAGGTGAAGTAATGAGTTATTATGAAGATACATTTATTTTAGAAAAAATATTGTTAAATGGTATATCATTTCTTTTCTTAGATATCCCCTTAGTCATAACCATATTATTATTCATATTAAACCAAAACATAAGTATTTTTTTTATATACATACTATCTGGAATAATAAATCTAATACTCTTAAGCATATATCATAAAAAAAATTACACCTTAATTGAAAATATGCTAAACCAAAAATCACTCGCACACTCATATATGGCAGAAGCTATATCCGCCTTTGAAAGTATAAAAGGGTTAAAAATAAAAGATAAAATAATTTCAAACTTCGAAAACAAAAACTTAAGATTTTTAAATGCTAAAGAAAAATATGAAAACCAGTATGCCAAAGAAAAAACATATCAAAATTTATTAAACTACATGGAAATAATAATATTTCTATTAATTAGCTATAAATTAGATTTAAATAAATTCATACTATATTTTCTATTATTTGAAATATGCCAAGAAGCATTAATAAACATATATAAATACCTTTTAGAAACAAAAGAAGCTAAAGCACCCATCTATCACATTAAAGATATACTATTTGCCGAAATAAAAGAAAAAGAAGAAAAAAACATTAAAGGTGATATAAAATTCTCTAAAGTGAGTTACACCTTTGATAAAAAAATATTAAAAGATATAACCATAGAAATAAAAGAAAAAAGTAAAGTGATGGTAATAGGTCCATCAGGCAGTGGTAAAAGCACCTTATTTAAAATACTTGCTGGATTTTATGATAATTATGAAGGGAATATTTATATAAATGAAAAAAACATCAAAAACACATCTATCAAAAATATAATATACATCGGTCAAGAAGAAAAACTATTTACAGATAGCCTAGAAAACAACCTAAATATTAAAGGCAAAAATAACAATATCAAAACAGTAGAAATAGAAAACCTTGACCAAAAAGGACTAATTCAAGAAGATGGCTTTAATCTATCAGGTGGTCAAAAACAAAGAGTAGCTCTAGCACGTGCATTAACAGATTTTGATACATTAATAATAGATGAAGGTCTTTCTGAAACAGATACTAATATGGAAAGAAGAATACTCAAAAACATACTAAAAAAATACCATGATAAAACAATCATATTTATATCGCATAGATTAGATAATAAAGATTTATTTTCTAGATTAATAAAAATAGAAAACGGAAAAATAACCTTAAATACAGGAAAGTGAGGATTTATATGACATTAAAAAAAGAAGAATTAAAACAAATAAAAGGCGGTTTTAATATAAACCTCTGGGCAGGAGTAGGTGCCATAATATCATTTGTAATAAGCGTCATAAGTGGTATCGTAAATCCAGTGGCATGTAAATGATACTAAAAGAAAACGAACTCAAAGAAATAAAAGCCGGAATGACATCAGCCCTTATGAATGCCGTAGTTAAAGGACTATCTCTATTAATAGATTTAGGTAAAAGTCTAGGTAGTGCCATAAGAAGAGTTGCCACCGGGAAAATGTGTAAAATTTAAAAAAATACCAAAAAAATCTACAAAATATTGGTTTTACAGCTTATTTGCCCTTGAAAATCACCTTTTGACATGTTATAATACCATTAGCCAAGAAGGGAGGGATTTTTATGACAAAAGTAATAGTTCGTAATGGTAATGTTGAAGGTGCTTTAAGAAACCTAAAAGTAGATAAAGATGGCTCCCGCGCAAAATTAAAACAAAGAATTCAAGGTTATTTAAAACCAGGCGTTAAAAGAAGAAACGCTAAAAAAGAAGGCATTAAAAACACTAGAAGAAGAAATCGTAGCGAAAGAGAAAATACTTCTCGAGGCCGTTACAACGACTAAGTCTGCTTGCAGACTTTTTCTATTAGGAGGATATATATGAGAGAAAAAATATTAGAAGATTTAAAAACAGCCATGAAAAATCAAGACAAAGAAACACTAGCAGTCGTAAGAATGATTAAAAGCGACATTCAAATGAAAGAACTAGAAAAAAAAGCAAACTTAACAGATGCCGAAGTAATTGATGTTATAAGTCACCAAATAAAAACAAGAAAAGACTCCATAACTGAATTTGCTAAAGGAAAAAGAGAAGATTTAATAGAAAAAACCGAAAAAGAAATCCAAATATTAAATAAATATTTACCTGAGCAAATGACTGAAGAAGAGTTAAGAAAAACAATAAATTCTGTTTTTGAAGAAGTTAAACCTGAGACAAGTAAAGACATGGGAAAAATAATGAAAACCTTAACACCACTTATCAAAGGTAAAGCCGACATGGGGCTTGCTAGTTCAATCGTTAAAGAAAAAATAAATAATCTTTAAAAAGTTGTTTAAAATACCTAAAACTTAGCGTATAACATGAAATTATACGTTAAGTTTTTATTTTAAAAAATGTATAAAAAGTAACATTTTAACTAAAAAAACCTCTAAAGATAATAAATATAAACATATAATTTCATGTTATACGAAAAATATGGAGGTAAATATGCGAAAAAAGAAAAATATACCCATAATTATATCAATTATATTAATAATGTTTATAACAGTGGGCTACTCTGCCTTTAATACAAATATAAGTCTAAAAGTAAAAGGAAACATTAAAGAAGATTATTTCATCTTTAATGGAGTAACAGTAAAATTAGAAGAAAGTGGACTATATAAAGAAAACCGCACTTACATTTATAAAGGATCAAACCCAAATAATTATATAATATTCAATAATGAAAATTACCGAATACTATCTATAAATGAAGATAAAACAATCAAAATAATCAGAGAAACACCTATAACTGATAAAATAAACTATGACCAATGTCAAGAGGGTTATAATGTAACCATATTAACAAATCGTTATAACGCCGACGGTTACTGTCAAAATAGCAATGGCTGTAATTGGTATGGTAGTAGTTCAAGTACGTATGATAATTTAGGAAATGCCGTCTCAGAAATAACCATAGACGGTAAAATATATAAACTTCCAGAAGAAGATGCCTTAGTAAATCAATATTTAAACTCTACAAACCGTTATAAAGATAGTGGTTATTATAGCACGCTAAGTGAAACCGCAAAAAATCAAATAATATCGCATGTTTTTAATATAGGACCAGTAACTGAGGCTTTAGCAGAAGAGGAAACTTACAAATGGAAAGGTAACATTGGTCTTGCTAGTGTTAGTGATTATTTAAATAGTAAATTAGATAATAGTACTTACATGCATAACATATATTCATGGTACTGGTTAATTAATCCAGTGAAAGGTACAAATGCTCAGCAAATGAGTGCTTGGCAATCTCAAAATAATCTAAATCGTGGTGGATACGTTTACTGGGGTATAGGTTCAAATGTCGGAATTGTTCCGGTTATGTATTTAAAATCAGATATAAAATTATCTGGAGATGGCACGGAAAATAATAAATTCAAAATCAAATATTAATGACATGTAATTTTACTTATAGCCTTGAAGAATATGAGTAAATACGCTATAATTATTACATCATAAGGTGGTGTAAACATGAAAGGCAAAAGTGTATTAATAATAAGTTTATGTATCATTTTATTAATTATGGGGGCTGGTTACTCCATTTTTTCAAGTAAACTAAATATAAACTCATCATCATCAGTTACTAGTAATTGGGACGTTGAAATAACAAATATTGCCTTTAAAAATAAAGTAGGATATGCCGAAGAAGTAAATACCTCATTTGATAAAACATCAGCAAATATAAACGCAAACTTCACTTCTCCTGGTGATGCTATAACGTATGATATAACAATTTCTAATAAAGGAACATTAGATGCCACACTAGATTATATTAAAATAAAAATGTCTGAACAAAACATTATAAATTACAAAATAGATGGCATAAATTCAAATGAAATAATTGAAAAAGGAAAAAATAAAACATTTACACTTACCATGACATATAATGAAAATATCACCTCCCAACCAAGTATTACATCAACAGATTTTAAAATGGATTTAAGTTTTTTACAAAAAGGAAATTTCTCTAACTTTAATAGTTCTAATTCTTTGTCAGATACTTTATCTATTAACAAAATTGATTTAAGTTCTACTGAAACATCAATAAGGTCTGTGGTAGACGCTACAAACGCCATCAAATATTATTACTCCATTGATAATGACAAGTGGTACGAAAGTGATAATAATACCTATGAAATATTTAATTTAAGTCCTTATAAAGATTATACAGTTTATATTAAAGCCGAAGATATAGAAGGTAATGTTGTGTTTGGAAGTAATATGATTAAAACCAAAGACGAAACACCACCGACTTTAGAATTTACTTTAGATGGAACACTTGGTAATAACAATATTTATAAAGGATTAAATATTAATGTAAAAGCTTTAGATAATGATAATATAGCTAGTATTAAATACTGCATAGACAGTCAAAAATGTACACCCAATACCAATTTAACTTTAACAAATAATATTGGGAAAATAACCTTGTCAAGTAGTGCAAACGCACAAGTTGTATGTATAACTGCTACTGACCCAAAAGGAAATACTGCAAGTAAATGCACAGATAAGCTAATGATAGATACAGAAACTCCAAAAATAAATGACATGACACTTACAATAAATGAAAACACTATAACAGTAAATGTTAAAGCAACTGATAATCATAGTGGAGTAGCTAAGTATTATTACTCCAAAGATAATGGAGAAACTTACATTGAAAGTGAAAATAGTAACTATACATTTACATCATTAGACGAAGGTGACTATCTAATAACAGCATATGTAACAGATGAAGCAGGTAATAAATCTGATTTAAGTATGAAAGCAACAAATGTTAGATATGAAGAATTTTGTAAACAAAATAATATAGATAATCTTTCAGATTGTATCATAGCCGAAGAAACAAATAATGCCAGCATAAATGAAGCCAAAACATTAATAAAAGAAAAAGGCACGCCGGATTTTAATATTACAAGTCCAGTAATTAAATATGGTGAAAATAAATCATCAAAATCAGAAACAATAACAACAGAAAAATCATATTTATGGATCGGTGAAAATTATACATTTGACTCTTCTAAAGGAATTTATAGAATACCAAGTGGACAAAAAGTAGAAATATCAGATATTGATTTAAAAAATGGTAAAACATACTATACAAATGGTACTGACTGGGATGATGGTAAACTAACATACCTTTATAAATTAATAGATATAACTTCAGTTAAAGACGAAATAACCGGCAAAATTAAATATACTTATACTGCCTATAAATATAATGCAACCATAAAAAATTATGATACAACTGGTGTTGGAATGTATGCATCTAAAGATAACGCCGGAGATACCTATTATTATAGAGGTTCAGTATCAGGAAATTATGTTAAATTTGCAAATTTTTACTGGAGAATAATTAGAATAAATGGTGATAGCACATTAAGATTGATATACGATGGAACTGAACCACATGAAAATGGAGAAACCTCAAGTGATAGACAGTTAAATAAAAGTAGTTTCAATAAATACATTAATGATAATACATATGCTGGCTACATGTATGCAAATAAGGATAACTTTACTGTAACCGAAAGTGAAACAACTTTTGTAGATGATGGCTTATCATCTTCTAAAATATATTACTTTGCAGATAGTTACACCTTTGATAAAGATACTAGAAAATTTAAACTATCTGGTAATATCATAAGTGGAAAAGTAAGTGAAGACAAAGTAGGGTATTATACATTCTTCAATACAAGTAAAGACTATACAAATCAAAGACTTTTCTATACAGTAAAATATAATTCACAAAACAGCATGGGAATAAAAGGCTATGGTTATGGAACAAACTCCAAAGAAGAGGCAAGAACTAATATAACAGATAGCACAATCAAAACATATCTAGATAGTTGGTATGACCAAAATCTTAAAAACTTTGAAAGTGCAATATCTAAAGATGAAATATTTTGTAATGATAGAACGATATATAGTCAAACACATAATTCATATACAAATAAAGGATATGGGAATAACCCAACTATTCTTACAAACTATCAAAAATTCAATATCTGGGTAAAGCCTAAAACAGGTCCAATCTTAACATGCGATGTCAATGATAGTTTTAGTGTAAATGGTGGAAATAAAAGCTTAAAAAATCCAGTAGGATTAATTACTGCAGACGAAGTAAATATGGCTGGTGGAGTAATTACTTCAACTAATAACTTTTACTATTTATACACAGGTTCGGCATTTTGGACAATATCACCATCACATTTTGATAGTGAGTTTGTATCTTTTAGTCTAGGCGTTACGGCTCAAGGTGGTCTCAAAAGTAACACCACATGGGATAGCCTATATGTAAAACCTGTAATAAATATTGATACAAGTAAAATTACATTTACGGGTGTCGGCACAAAAGAAAATCCTTATAACATAGAAATAAAAGCCATATGAATGTCCCATATGGCCTTTATTTTTAACGTATAATAATCTTTTATACGTTAAGTTTCTATCAAAATTATATCAAAAAATGGCTAATTTGTATCTTTA
>CAKPAT010000017.1 GCA_934133155.1 uncultured Bacilli bacterium | reverse complement strand
AATACAAAAATATTAAAATAAACTATATAAGATAGGGAAACAACGAAGGAAAACCAGTCGTTTTACTTCATGGATGGGGACAAAACATCCAAATGATGAAGCCTGTGGGCGACGCCTTAACAGATTGTGATGTCATAATAATTGACCTTCCGGGCCATGGAAAAAGTGAAGAACCAAAAGAATTTTGGAGTTTAAATGACTTTGTAGAAATGATAAATTCCTTACTAAAGTCATTAAATATTGAAAATCCAATATTGATTGGCCATTCATTTGGCGGTAAAATAAGCTTACTTTACGCCAGTAAATACCCCGTAGAAAAATTAATACTTTTTGGTAGTCCATTTAAAGTAAAAATGAATAGTCAAAGTCTAAAAGTTAAATTACTGAAAAAAGCTAAAAAAATTCCAGGCTTAAAAAACTTAACAGAGTTTGCCAAAAAGCACATAGGCTCTACCGATTACAGAAACGCCAGCCCAATGATGCGTGACATCATGGTAGGTCATGTTAACACAGATTTAACTGAAGAAGTTAAAAAAATCAAAGCCCCAACAATAATAATATGGGGTAGTAACGACGCCGCCGTCCCATTAGAAGACGCCTACGACCTAGAAAAACTAATAAAAAATTCTGCTGTAATTGTCTATGAAGGATGCACTCATTATGCCTACCTTGAACAAATCAGCAAAACAAATTCGATACTAAATAATTTTATTAAAGGAGAATAACTATGCAAACATTATTTCTAATATCAATAGCAACATACATAATATATATAATTTTAATAAGTCAAAAATCTATGCAAATGCTTCAGCAAAATAAATACAATAGAAAAATGACATACCTAAAATGGATGAAAAACAATTTAAAAAAAGAATTTCTAACCCCATCATTAATATTTTTAATACTTTTGATTTTCTTCATATATCAAAACAATCAAGTGTTAATGGTAGCGTTCGTTATAATCTATTTACTTTTATCAGTATATCTAATACATCAAAAGAAAAGCTCACAAAATAAACTCCCATTAAAATACACAAGTAGAGTAAAAAGATTATTTGTAACAGTTCTGCTTATATACATAATTCCAATTATAATCATGGCCTTAAATGTAACTGAATATAATGCCATATATCTATACATAATATTAGGCCTCCTTGCATACTTCAATAACATATATATCTTACTTGCTATATTAATTAACACCCCAGTAGAAAAATATGTAGGTTATCACTTCAAGAAAAAAGCTTTAACCAAATTAAAAAATATGACAAACTTAAAAGTAATAGGCGTAACAGGAAGTTACGGAAAAACGAGCAGTAAAAACATATTAAACGACATATTAAATATCAAATATAATGCTGTACCAACACCAAAAAATTACAACACACCATTTGGATTAATGATAACCATAAACGACTACCTAGATAAATTTGCTGATATTTTAATCGCTGAAATGGGTGCATGCCAAGAAGGTGACATCAAAGAACTATGTGACCTAGTTCACCCAAAATATGGCATAGTAACTAAAATAGGTGTTGCCCATCTAGCAACCTTCGGTTCAAGAGAAAACATTCAAAAAACAAAATTTGAATTAATAGAATCTTTACCTGAAGACGGTATAGGTATATTAAATGCTGACGACCCATGGCAAAAAAGTTATAAACTAAAAAACAACTGCAAAATAAAATGGATAGGAATAGATAATGACGCCGACGTAAGAGCAAGCGACATCAAACTATCAAATACCGGAACAAAATTTAATGTTACATTTAAAGGCGATAATAATAAATATCCATTTGAAACAAGACTACTCGGTTACGCCAACGTTTATAATATTTTAGCCGGAGTAACTCTTGGAAAAGAACTCGGTATGAATATCGAGCAACTTCAAGCAGGAGTTTCTAAAGTTAAAGCTGTAACCCATAGATTAGAACTCAAAAAACAAGGTGACATAACAATTATTGATGATGCGTATAATTCAAACCCAGACGGTGCAAAAATGGCCCTAGACGTCATTAAAATAATGCCAGGAAAACATATAATAGTAACACCAGGAATGATTGAACTAGGTGAAGAAGAATACGAAAAAAATAAAGAATTCGGAAAACAAATGAAAGGCTGCGTCGACGAAGTAATATTAGTTGGTGAAGAAAAAACCAAACCAATACTAGAAGGCTTAAAAGAAACAAACTTTGACGAAAATCATATTCACGTGATAAACGATGTCTTAAAAGCATTCCCATTAATTCAAAAATTAAAAGAAAATGAGACATACGTCTTACTTGAAAATGATTTACCAGATATATTTAATGAAAAATAAAAGGAGAGAAAGAAAATGAAAATTAAAATAGGTGTAATATTTGGCGGAAACTCCGTAGAACACGAAGTAAGCATCATATCCGCCCTTCAAGCAATGGAAAATATTGACGAAGAAAAATACGAAATTGTTCCAATATATATCACAAAAGATGGCACGTGGTATACAGGTGCCTCTTTAAGAGACTTAGATACATATAAATACTTTGAAAACATGAAAAAATTTGCTAAAGAAGTATGCTTATGTAAAAAAGAAGATAGGGTAGTACTTCAAAAAACAAAAGGTTTAATGAATAAAGAAGTAGACTATATTGACGTCGCATTCCCTGTAGTTCACGGAAAAGGCGTAGAAGACGGAAGCTTAGCCGGATACTTGCAAATGCTAAACATCCCAATAGTAGGTCCAGACGTTTTAGGCGCATCAATCGGTCAAGATAAAGTAATACTAAAACAAATACTAAACTCATGTAATATAAAAACACCAAAATACGTATGGTTTTATGAAAACGAATACGAAAAAAATAAAGAAAACATCATAGAAAAAATAGAAACATTAAATTATCCAGTAATCATTAAACCAGCAAACCTAGGCTCAACAATTGGTATAACTATTGCCCATAATAAAGAAGAATTAGAAAAAGCAATTACCAAAGCCTTAGAATATGAAGAAAAAATCATAGCAGAAGAAGTAGTGCCAAACTTACTAGAACTAAACTGTGCGGTTTTAGGCGGACATGATTATGTTGAAACAAGTGCTATCGCTGAAATGAAAACAAAACACGAACTATTAACATTTGAAGATAAATATTTAAGTGGCGGTAAAAAAATAGGTGGAGCAAAAGGCATGCAAAGTGGTGACTTCAAAGTTCCTGCAAAATTAGAAGAGTCATTAGAAAACGAAATATACAAAGTAGCAAAACAAACCTTTCGTGCATTAAACCTTAAAGGAGTATGCCGAATAGATTTTCTCGTAAATAAAGAAACAAATGAAGTATATGTAAATGAACCTAACACCATTCCAGGATCACTTGCATTTTACCTATTTAAACCAAAAGGAAAATCATATCTAACATTAACAGACGAGTTAATCAAAATGGCTATCAAAGATTTTAAAGAAAAACAAAGAAAAACATCAAACTTTAAATCAAATATTTTAACAAACTATAATGCAGCAAAAGGATTTAAAAAAGGGATAAAATAATATTCACAAAGGAGATGTACTAATGGATTATAAAGATACATTACTAATGCCACAAACAGAATTTAAAATGCGTGGTAATTTAGTAGAAAATGAAATAAAACAAAGAGAAGAATGGGAAGAGGAAGATTTATACAGTCTAATAAAAGAAAAAAACAAAAATAATAAACCATTTATATTGCACGATGGTCCACCATATGCAAACGGAAATATTCACTTAGGTCATTCATTAAATAAAATTTTAAAAGACTTTATCAATAGATCAAAAATGATGGAAGGATATTACGTTGAATATATTCCTGGATGGGATACCCATGGACTTCCAATTGAACAAGCTGTTACAAATAGTGGTATAAATAGAAAAGAAATGAGTGTAGCAGACTTCCGTGAACTATGCAAAAAATACGCATTAGAGCAAGTAGATAAACAAAGAGAAGACTTTAAAAAACTAAATGTAATTGCAGATTGGGAAAACCCATACATCACGTTAAAACCAGAATATGAAGCAAGACAAATTGAGGTTTTTGCTGGTATGGCTAAACAAGGCCTAATCTTCAAAGGATTAAAACCAGTATACTGGTCACCAAGTAGTGAAACCGCTTTAGCTGAAGCTGAAATAGAATACAAAGACAGAGTAGATAACTCTATATACGTTGGATTTACCGTAGAAGAAGGAAATAACTATGTTCAAAAAGGCGACATATTAGTAATTTGGACAACCACACCATGGACACTTCCAGGTAATACTGCTGTATGTGTAGGAGAAACATTTGATTACTGCACTGTAAAAGTAAATGACAAAAACTACATAGTAGCAAAAGACTTAGCAGAAAGCCTAATGAAGTTATTTGAATTTGAAAACTATGAAATAACAAGTACATTCAAAGGAAAAGATTTATTTGGGGTAAAATACAAACACCCATTCATGGATAGAGTAAGCATCGTTGTAACTGGAAGTCATGTCACATTAGATGCCGGAACAGGACTAGTTCATAATGCACCAGCATATGGTGAAGACGACTTCTTTATTGGAAAAAAATATAACCTTGAAATGATTAACGGAATAAATGATCAAGGATACTTAAACGAAAATTCTGGAATGTTTGAAGGACTATATTTTGAAGACGCCAATAAAATAATACCAGATTGGTTAAAAGAAAACGGGTACCTATTAAAACTTCAAAAAATTAAACACTCATACCCGCATGACTGGAGAACTAAAAAACCAGTTATCTACAGAGCAACAAAACAATGGTTCTGTAGCGTTGAAAAAATCAAAGATCAAATACTTAAAGAATTAGACGAAAATGTAAAATTCCACACAAGCTGGGGTAAAACAAGAATTTACAATATGATAAAAGACCGTGTCGACTGGTGCATATCAAGACAAAGAGCGTGGGGTGTGCCAATTCCAATCTTCTATAACGAAGACGGATCAGAGATCATTGATTATGATGTAATGATGCATGTAGCAGACCTATTTAGAAAATATGGTTCAAACATTTGGTTTGAAAAAGAAGCCAAAGACCTACTGCCAAAAGGCTATACAAACCCAAAAAGTCCAAATGGTAATTTCACCAAAGAAAACGACATCATGGACGTATGGTTTGACTCTGGATCATCATGGAATGGTACATTAAATGAAAGAAAATTACCATACCCAGCTGACGTATACTTAGAAGGTTCAGATCAATATCGTGGTTGGTTCAATTCATCATTAATCTGTAGTATGGCCGTAAACGGTAAAAGTCCGTATAAAGAGTTAGTTTCAGCCGGATTTGTTTTAGATGGTAAAGGTTTCAAAATGAGTAAATCACTAGGTAACGTCGTATCTCCAATAGATGTTGTAAACAAACATGGTGCAGATATATTAAGACTTTGGGTAGCCAGCGTCGATTATACAGAAGATGTAAGATTTAGTGACGAACTATTAAATCAAGTCAAAGAAAGCTATAGGAAAATAAGAAACACATACCGCTTCATGCTTGGAAACCTATTTGACTTTAACCCAGAATATGATAAAGTATCATACGAAAAAATGAGCGAAGCTGATAAATACACCATGATAAGTTTAAATAAATTGACAGAAAAAGTAATCAAAGAATATGATAACTATAACTTTGACGAAATATATAAACTAATCAATAACTTTGTAAATAACTTATCAACATTCTATTTAGATTTCACTAAAGACATTCTATATATTGAAAAAGAAAGTTCTCACGAAAGAAGAAGCGTTCAAACCGTCTTATATGAAACATTATTTACCTTAATAAAATTAATGGCACCAATACTTCCATACACATCAGAAGAAGTATATAAATTAATGCCAGGTAAAAAACAAAAAAGCATTCACCTAGAAAATTTCCCTGAAATAAAAAAATATAAAGACGAAACCGATATATTAGAAATAATGAACGTATTTTTCCAAATCAAAAATGATGTTTATAAAGCCTTAGAAGAAGCTAGAGCAGAAAAAATAATTGGTAAATCATTAGAAGCTAAAGTACTTTTAAATCTTTTAGAAGAAGATAAAGAAACCTTAAAACCGATATTACCAAAATTAAAACAACTATTAATCGTATCAGATGTTGTATTATCACCACAAGAACTTCCAAAATACGATTACTGCTCAGTAAAAATTCAAAAATTTGAAGGCGAAAGATGTGAAAGATGTTGGAATTATTTTGATAAAATAGAAATGAATGAAAATCTATGTCCAAGATGTCATAGTATAGTAAAAGAGATGAATTAATCTCTTTTTTTGATCAAAATTAAAGTTTTAGCATTCTCATTTTTTTCAAGTTCATAATGCATATCTTTATAAACAAAATCAAAAGAATCAGGATTATTACAAAAAGCAGTGTTTATCACTTCTAAATTGCCTTTAAGTCTTTTACTAGCAAACATTAAAGCCATACCATTATTTTTAACCGCATTCAAAACAACCTCTAAATTGTTTTGAATATATTTATCTGCAAATTCCAAAGCTAAACCATTATTTCTAACCGCTTCTAAACAAATGCTAATTTTTCTTTTCAAATTAAAAGACGCAAATTTCAAAGCTAAACCATTATTTGAAACGGCAGTTAAAACAATATTATAATCATCTTTTAACCGTTCACTAGCAAACTCTAAAGCAAGTCCATTATTTGAAACCGCAGTTAAAACAATTTTATCATTATCTTTAAAACTGTCGTCCAAATTCTTCAAAGCCATACCATCATTTTGAAGTAGATTTAAAGTTTTTTTAACATTATTTTTTCTAAATAAAAACATATTAATCACCTAACTTACATAAATTATAGCATGCAACCCAAAAATTTGACAAATTACAAATAAAAAGTATAATACTAGCACAAAGAAGGGGGTATAACTATGGATAAAATCACATATTCAAACATTGTTTCAGAAGAAGCATACAAAATATTATATGAACTAGTTCAAAACGGAAAACTAACAGAATACCGTTACTTAAGAGAAATGCTTGAAAGCGAAAAAAATAAATTAGTGCAAATGGTAGATAAAGCTCCAGAAGAAGTTTATAATGTTATAATAGAAGACTATCTAAAAGAAGTAAAAGGAATAAGTAAATTGGTTCCGGGGTTATCAACAGCCATTAAAGATAGCAAAAACGGTATAGAGCTTTATACATATGATGGAAAAATTGCTGAAGGAAAAGAAAAAGTAGACGAAAACACAAGATTTGATATTGCCAGCATGACTAAATTATTTACCGTTTTAGAAGCTTTAAAATTAGAAGAAGAAGGAATGTTTTCTTTTGATAGAAACGTATCTGAATATCTAAACGGAAAATATTCAAACTTACAAATTCCTGTAGAAGAAATGGCTAAATATTATCACGAACTAAGAACACCAGGAAGATTAGACGAAAAAGACGAGCCACTTACAAAAGAAGAAATAACAAAAAGACTTTCTGGAATAACCATAAATCAAAGTAAAACATTCCTGTATAGCGACATCCCGTTTATCGTGTTAAAAGACATATTACCAGAAACAGATGAATACTTTAAAAAATACTTTAATGAAGAAATGAAACTTCTAAAAACAGGATACGAAACATATGGAAACATCACTGGAAATACTCCAGATAACCTAGATAAAGTGCATGACCCAAAAGCCAGACTTATGTTAAGGGAAGGAATTACACCAGGACATGCCGGAATATACTCAGCAAGCGAAGACTTAGTAAAACTATTTGATAATTTAAGAAACGGCTTCTTAAGTGAAAAATCAATTGAAAAAATGGTAACACCAATTATCAAAACACCATTTTTAACAGACGAAAACGGAATTGTATTTACAAGAAATAAAGATGGAGAGATAACTGGCGTTAAAAATATATCAAGAGCAATGGCTGTATACATTAAACATCCAGAAGGCATAAGAGCAAACGAAATACCAGCACCACTCGGAAGTAAAAGCTTTTCAATCACCGGTTTTACAGGAACATATGCCACATTTGATCTTCAAAATGGTTTAACTGCAAATATCTTAGCAAACCCATTAAGCTCAAAAACGCCGCAAATCGTAACCATTGATAATGAAGAATTTACAATAAGAGATTGTGGTAAAACATTCCCTAACGGTACAAAACTTCGAGTAAATGGAAAAAATACCGAAGTATTAGATGGAGAAGAAGTAGTAGACAAAGCACCATTCACAAGAATAACTAACACACTAAAAGAAGGACAAATTTACACATTATTAAAATTAAGATTAGCTAAAAATTCAATGAAAAAAATGGCTGAGGTCATGCAAGAAGAAAGACTAGGCGAAGAAGTAGTTGAAACATTTACCAAAAAAATAAAATAAAAATTTATCAATGTATAAGTAAAGATTTATAAAATCAAAAACTTATACATTTTTTATTAAAATATTTATCTTGGCTGACAAGCTTACCACATGTTATAATAAAACTGAAATATATTGTATAAAGACACCATATTTATTATTCAGAAATTATTCAATATATTATTTAAAAAAGGAGTTTGAAGAAAATGAAAAAAGCTATTTACCTAAGCATAAAACCAAAGTTCACAAAAAAGATTGAAACTGGTGAAAAAAATTACGAATTTAGAAAATATATTCCAAAATTAGATATAGATACCTTATTCGTGTATGAGACATTTCCAACGTGCCAATTGAAATATATAATAGAGCTTAGACAAATAATAGAGTACCCCAATAAAATAAACGAATGTGGATATGGTAATGAAGAATTTAATAATGGTTTAAAAAAATCAAAATATGCATATGAAATAAAACATGTCGATTTGCTGGAAAATCCAATAAACTTAAAAGAACTTAAAGAAGTTTATAATTTCATGCCACCTCAAAGTTATGCATATGACAGTAGATATGAAAAATTAACAAACACTATAAAAAATGCTAAAGTTAGGAGAATAATATAATATATGATATAAATAATAGAGTTTTTAAGGCTATAAAAGATGAAAAAAAGTGGAAATAAGGGCAACAAAAATCAGTGAAAAATGTTGATTATTCAAATAAAACATTTACCAAAAAAATAAAGTAGCACACAGCAAAGTGGGCTACTTTTCACCTTTAATAAACTGCCTAAGCATTTTAGTCAAAGCTCTTTTCTCAAGCCTTGAAACATAACTCCTAGAAATTCCCATCTCTTTAGCAATCTCTTTTTGTGTAATTTCATCATTCCCTAAAAGACCATACCTTTTAATAATAATATCTTTCTCCCTTTTATTTAAAACATTAAAATACTTTTTAAGCAGTTTCAAATTATCCTTATTATGCAAGTCCAAAGCAAAATCAGGTTTCGGAGTTTTTAAAATATCCAAAAAAGTAATCGCATTACCTTCTTTATCAAAACCAATCGGTTCATCAATACTAATATTTTTGTTATTTTTCTTATCATTTCTAAAATACATCAAAATCTCATTTTCAATACACCTTGCACAGTAAGTTGTAAGTCTAGTCTTATGCGAAAAAGAATAACTATCAACACCTTTAATAAGACCAATAGTACCAATACTAATCAAATCGTCTGCATTTTCCGAAAACCTATCATACTTCTTAACAATATGTGCAACCAATCTTAAGTTATGTTCAATAAGCTTGCCTCTAGCTTTTTTATCGCCATTTATCATATTTAAAATACATTCATCTTCCTCCTCCTTAGAAAGTGGAGAAGGGAAAACATTGTTTGAATAAGAAGCTGTAAAAAGATAAAAATCTTTAAATAATTTTTTTAAAAAATCTAACATAAACACCTCTTATTAAAATATATGAAAAATAAAAAAAACTATAAATAGTTTTTCTAAGAAATATGACTAATAATAAAATTAAGCCAAACGCCACCAATAGCACCAGTCACAAAAGAAAGTAAAAAACCACTGATAAAACCATTTGCAATATCATTAGAAGGCTTTTTAACAAGTTGTTTTCCGCCATCTTCTACTTCAGGTTCACTTACCTCATCTTGCTTAAGTTCCGGAAACTCTTTATCAAAATCAACCCCCATCATTTCGCAAACCTTTTGAACATCCTCAGCACTGTGTGCATCCGCATTCTCACGAATTTCGTCAACAATACTTAAGTTATCAGGGATAACTCTAGTCTTTTCTAAATCTTCCGCATCTTCTACGTGAGTACTTTCTATAGGACTTTCTAAAGTGTCACCATAATCTTCCTTAAAATCAGCAGTGGTGCCAGCAGAATAAGAATTATCATCACTGATCGCGTCATCAAGCTCCATTAAAATATCATCGTTAGTTTCCTGATTAATCTTACTTTCCTCTCTTTTCATAGGTTCTACACCATTTTGACTACTTCTATTTTGCTCACTAAGAAGCTCATTAAGCATCTTTACTCTATCATTATCTTCATTAAAATTCATAATTAATCCTCCATATCATACAAAAATTATACTACAAAAAGAAAAAAGGAGCAACCGAAAAGACAAAATTAGACACTCAAAACTCACCTTGATTTTTAATCAATAATCTAATATAATTAAAATAAAGAAGGGGTATAAAAATGAATGAGGAAATAAAAGACAAAAAGCTAAAATCACAAATAGAAAATGGAGCATACTACATCGTAAAAGAGGGAATAAACTATACAAAAAATAAAAAGAGATACAAAAGAGAAGATACATTAAAACTTTTAATGGAACTTTATAATGAAGACTTCAGTGTGCTAAGTAACGACTGTGGTTACCGTGAAGATATAAAAATGATGGCAAGCTACTTCAAAGAAAATTATCACCATAACATCATCACCTTAGAAATAATAAAACAAATAACCAAAGTAAATGAAGAAAGAAAAATAAAAATAATAAATGACATAAAAGACGTTGAAAGTATTTTAAATGAGAAAAAAACTACTGATATAAAACGCCTCTTAGAAAATGAAAAATACGAAGAGTTAATGACCAAAATTGAAGAAACGCCAAGCTTAAAATATGCCGGAATAATCGTCTATAACAGTATAAATTTCTAAATTGCCCTAAAAAGCAATTTTTTCTTTTAGATTTCTAATTCCTTTCACCATTTTTTCAAAAACAATATGTCTTTGAAATGCCACAAAAATAAAAAAATATATCACCGATTTGACAATTGCGAATATTAATACTATAATATTGCGTAAATTTACACACAAAGGGTGATTAGATGGAAAATTATAACATAATTGAAACGTTAGTAGCAATATATTCTGCTGGTGACGGAAAACTAAAAATATTTCTACAAAGAAAAAAAGAAGACCCATATAAAGGTTACTGGGTACTTCCAAAAAAAGTACTTTCAAAAGAAGAGACATTAGACGAAAGTGCTAGAACAATTTACAAAAATGCCGTAAATATTAATGCTGAAAAAATCATGCAATCATATGCATTTAGTGAAATAAAAGAAGAACCAAGAGTAATTTCACAAACCTATATAGCCATAACTGATGAAAGGACTGCACTAATAAAATCAAAAGAAACAGAAAATGAAATGGCTTGGTTTGATGTGGAAGAATTGCCCAAAATGGGCTACGATCAAGAAGAAATTGTCAAAAAAGTAACAGAAGAAGTAAAAGGACAAATAATAAATAACTATAATGACATCATAATGGACTTCTTTCCAAATGACTTTACATTACCAGAACTTCAAAAATTCTGTGAAACAGTATATAACAAAAAAATAGATAGAAGAAACTTCCACAAAAAATTCGTATCACAAAAACTAGTAATAGATACCGGTATTAAAACTGCTGGAGGTAGTGGAAGACCTGGAGCATTATACCGTTTTAATAAAGAAAATATGAAAGGTAAAAAAATATAATCAAAGTACAAAAAACTTTGATTTTTTTCTTCTAAATATATTGACACTAGCATATAAAAATGATATATTAAATGCGTATTTTAATCAGAGGTTTACTTAGTAAATCTTTAATTAAAACCAAAAATGAAACACCTGGATGTGTGTAAAGAAAGGAGGATAATATGCCTACAATAAATCAATTAGTTAGAAAAGGAAGAACTAACAAAACAAAAAAGAAAAAATAACCAATGTTAAATATTGGTTTCAACAGCAAAGATAAAAAAGAAACAGTTAGTAACTCACCACAAAAACGTGCCGTATGTACTCGTGTTGGAACAAAAACACCAAAGAAGCCAAACTCAGCACTTCGTAAATACGCCAAAGTAAGACTTTCAAACAGAAAAGAAGTAGACGCTTACATTCCTGGAGAAGGACACAACTTACAAGAACACTCAGTAGTTCTAGTTCGTGGTGGACGTGTAAAAGACTTAATCGGTGTACGTTATCACATTATACGTGGAACAATGGATACCGCTGGAGTTGATAAAAGACGTCAAGGACGTTCTAAATATGGTGCTAAAAAGCCAAAAAATAAATAATGGAAGGAGGATAATATATGCGTAAAAGATGTGCAACAAAAAGAGAAGTTCTTGCAGATCCAATATATAACTCAAAAGTAGTTACTAAATTGATTAACCAAATCATGTTAGACGGAAAAAAAGGAACAGCTCAAACAATATTATATCAAGCATTTGATATGGTAAAAGAAAAAACAAATGAAGAACCACTAGAAGTATTTCAAAAAGCTTTAGAAAATATCAAACCAGCCCTAGAAGTAAAAACAAGACGTGTTGGTGGTGCAAACTATCCAGTACCAATTGAAATCAAAGCAGACCGTAGTCAAGCATTAGGACTTCGTTGGTTAGTTCAGTATGCTCGCCTAAGAGGAGGTCATTCAATGGCTGAAAACTTAGCAAACGAAATCATCGACGCTTCAAATGGCGTAGGTGCAGCCGTTAAAAAACGTGAAGATACACATAGAATGGCTGAAGCAAATAAAGCATTTGCTCATTACAGATGGTAGGAAAGGAAAGAAAATATGGCTCGTGAATATAGCTTAGAAAAGACACGTAATATCGGTATCATGGCTCACATCGACGCCGGAAAAACAACGTGTACAGAAAGAATCTTATTCCACACCGGAAAAATTCATAAAATAGGAGAAACTCACGATGGTGAATCTCAAATGGACTGGATGGAACAAGAACAAGAAAGAGGAATTACCATCACTTCTGCCGCTACCACAGCCTACTGGAAAGGATATAGATTTAACATAATCGATACTCCCGGACACGTAGACTTTACCGTAGAAGTACAAAGAAGTTTAAGAGTATTAGATGGTGCTGTAGCCTTAATAGATGCCCAAGCTGGTGTTGAACCACAAACCGAAACAGTAGGGCGTCAAGCTACAGAATACAAAGTTCCAAGAATGATATTCGCTAATAAAATGGACAAAATGGGTGCCGACTTTGAATACAGTTTAAAAACAATCAAAGATCGTCTAGGCGTAAATGCCAAACCAATCGAATGGCCAATAGGTGCTGAAGATAACTTCACAGGAGTTATTGACCTAATCACTAGAAAAGCCTACAAATATGATGGTAAACCAGAAGAAAATCCAGAAATTATTGAAATTCCAGAAGAATTAAAAGATTTAGTTGAAGAAAAACGTAATGATTTAATCGAAACAGTTTCAGAATTCGACGACGAACTTATGAATAAATACCTTGAAGGTGAGGAATTAACTGAAGAAGAAATCAAAAAAGCAATCCGTAAAGGAGTACTTGCTGTTGAATTCTTCCCAGTAATGTGTGGTACCGCTTTAGGAAATAAAGGTGTTAAATTATTACTAGACGCCGTAATTGATTACTTACCATCACCAACTGATGTAGAAGCGATCGAAGGAATTGATCTAGACGGTAATGAAATTCAAAGACATCCTAAAGATACGGAACCATTCTCATCACTAGCATTCAAAGTAATGACTGATCCATTCGTTGGAAAATTAACATTCGTAAGAATATATTCTGGAAAATTAGAAAGTGGTTCATACGTATTAAATGCTAATAAAGATAAAAAAGAAAGAATTGGACGTTTGCTTCAAATGCATGCTAATCACCGTAAGGAAATAACAGAAGCATATACAGGTGACATTGTAGCAGCTGTTGGACTTAAAGCAACTACTACAGGTGACACACTATGTGACGAAAAACATGCATGTATCTTAGCTCCAATGAAATTCCCAGAGCCAGTAATTGAACTTGCTGTTGAACCAAAATCAAAAGCAGATCAAGATAAAATGGCATTAGCATTACAAAAGCTAGCTGAAGAAGACCCAACATTCCGTGCAAGCACAGACCATGAAACAGGTCAAACAATAATTGCCGGAGTAGGAGAACTTCACCTAGATATCATAGTTGACCGTATGAGAAGAGAATTTGGCGTAGAAGCTAACGTTGGTAACCCACAAGTAGCATACCGTGAAACAATCAAATCAGAAGGTAACTGTGAAGGAAAATACATCAAACAATCTGGTGGTCGTGGACAGTACGGACACGTATGGGTTAAATTTGAACCAAATCCAGGAAAAGGATACGAATTCGTTGACGCGGTTGTTGGCGGATCAGTGCCAAGAGAATATATTCCAGTTGTTGATAAAGGACTTCAAGAAGCAATGGCTTCAGGAATATTAGCTGGTTATCCAGTAATCGACGTAAAAGCAACATTATATGATGGTTCATATCATGAGGTAGACTCATCAGAAATGGCCTTCAAAGTAGCAGCGTCACTAGCCTTAAAAGAGACTAAAAACAAATGTACTCCAATAATACTAGAACCAATCATGAAAGTTCAAATAGATGTTCCAGAAGAATACCTAGGAACAGTTATGGGAGACGTAACCGCACGTCGTGGTAGACCACTTGGACAAGATAGTAGAGGAAATGCTCTATCAATCCATGCAATGGTACCACTATCAGAAATGTTTGGCTATGTAACAACACTTAGATCAAACACTCAAGGACGTGGAAACTTTACAATGGAATTTGATCACTATGAAGAAGTTCCAAAAAGTATTGCAGAAGACATTATCAAAAAAAATGGCGGAAACTAGACAAAATACCTTGAATTTTTGATTTAGTCCTGCTAAAATGAAATAGGAAAGAGAGGAAATAAAATGGCAAAAGAAAAATTTGATCGTTCAAAGCCACATGTTAACATTGGTACAATTGGTCACGTAGACCATGGTAAAACTACTTTAACTGCGGCTATTACAAGTTACTTAGCTAAAAAAGGTTTAGCTAAATTCGAAGACTATGCAGACATTGATAAAGCACCAGAAGAAAGAGAACGTGGTATTACAATCAATACTGCACACGTTGAATATGAAACTGAAAAGAGACACTATGCTCACGTTGACTGTCCAGGACACGCTGACTATGTTAAAAACATGATCACAGGTGCTGCTCAAATGGATGGAGCAATCTTAGTTATTGCTGCAACAGACGGACCTATGGCTCAAACACGTGAACACATCTTACTTGCTCGCCAAGTTGGAGTACCTCGTATGGTAGTTTTCTTAAATAAATGCGACATGGTTGACGACGAAGAGTTACTTGACCTAGTTGAAATGGAAGTAAGAGAATTATTAACAGAATATGGTTTCGACGGAGATAACACACCAGTTATCAGAGGTTCAGCATTAAAAGCTCTTGAGGGAGACGCTTCTTATGAAGCTAAAATCCAAGAACTTATGGATGCAGTTGATGAATGGATTCCAACTCCAGTAAGAGATAATGATAAACCATTCTTAATGCCAATCGAAGATGTATTCACAATCACTGGACGTGGAACAGTTGTTACTGGCCGTGTTGAACGTGGTGAATTAAAACTTAACGAAGAAGTTGAAATCGTTGGACTTAAACCAACAAAGAAAACAGTTGTTACTGGTATTGAAATGTTCAGAAAGCAATTAGACTTTACTGAAGCTGGTGACAACGCTGGTTTATTACTTCGTGGTGTAAGCCGTGAAGAAGTAGAACGTGGACAAGTAATTGCTAAACCAGGTTCAGTTACTCCACATACTAAGTTTAAAGCTCAAGTATATGTATTAACTAAAGAAGAAGGCGGAAGACATACTCCATTCTTCAGTAACTATAGACCACAATTCTACTTCAGAACTACAGACGTTACAGGTGTAATCGAATTACCAGAAGGCGTTGAAATGGTAATGCCAGGTGATAATATCGAAATCACTGTTGAATTAATTGCTCCAATCGCAATTGAAAACGGTACTAAATTCTCAATCCGTGAAGGTGGAAGAACTGTTGGTGCTGGTAACGTTTCAGAAGTTATTGAATAATAATAAAAACATCTCAAATGAGGTGTTTTTTCGTCTAAAAAATATTAATTAGTGACAAGAAAGTTTAAGCTTTCTTTTTTCAGCATATCATTCATAGAAATATTATGCCTTTTACAAATCGTATAAAGTGTCATAGTAGTAATTAAACTAATGCCTTGCTCATAATTACTATAAGCCGTTTGTGAAATCATACACTCTTTAGCCATTTTGCATTGAGTAAAATTCAAACTTTTCCTTAAACTTTTTAAATTATCACCAATAACCTTACTATCAATAGTAATATTTTGACTACCTTTATTCTTATTTGTTAAACCGATGACATAATCAATATCGTAACTATATTCATTGCAAAATTTAACCAATTTTTTAAGTGGAATAACATCATTATTATTTTCCCAATTAGATACAGTCTGTTTACTAACTCCAAGTATTTTGCCAAGTGCAAGCTGTGTAATCTCAAGGGATTGTCTACAATATTTCAAATTATTATTAAGCATAAAACTCACCATATTAATTTTCCCATTAAAAATAAAAGCAAAATTAAAAGTATGGATAATATGGTAAAAATATACTATACTAAATTAAAATAGAGGTAGTAATTATGCGAAGAAGAAAAAATAAAAATAAAAAAATAATGCTAACAGCATTTATTTTACTAATGTGTCTAGCAGTAGGTTATTCAGCATTTAATACAGTAATAAACTTAAAAGCCAAAGGAAATGTCTATGATAAAGGAGATTTATGCTATACCACATCAGACAATGGAGATGGAACAGTAACTATAACAGATTATGATAAAGCATGTGGAACAGAAGTAAATATACCTGAAACTATCAAAGGTAAAACAGTTACTAAAATAGGAAATAAAGCTTTTCCTGCTAAAGGTATAACATCACTCACACTTCCAGATACACTTAAAGTTATTAGTTCTGAAGCGTTTACTGATAATAAATTAAAAGAATTAGAAATACCCGCCAGCGTAACAGAAATAGGAGCTTATGCTTTTAGGTATAT
>CAKPAT010000016.1 GCA_934133155.1 uncultured Bacilli bacterium | reverse complement strand
TTATGCGATTACAACTAGCCCTGCTAAAACATTTACAGCTACTTATAATAAAGGTGCTAATGTAAGCTCAATTAGTAAAACTAGTGATAGTTGTACAATAGCAGCAACATACAATGGAACAGCACAAGGTACAACATGTTCTGTAACTTTGCCTACAATAACGGCAAATACAGGATATACTTCAGTAGGCTTTAGTACTACTAGTGGTTCGGCAACAGGAACAACTGGAAGTTATTCATTAAGCGGTAATGTAACTTTATACGCAAATGCAGTAGATAAAACAGCACCAGTTTTATCTGATATAACAAATTCTTCTAATGGTAATTGGGCAACATCTATTACCTTAAAATGGACCATTACTGAAACAGGTTCTGGAATTAGTAAAGTACAATATAGCTTTAATAATAGTACTTGGAGTGATTTATCTTCAAGTGAATGGTATGGCTTAACAAGAAGTAATACAAGAAATGATACAATCTATATAAGAGCTATTGATAAAGCCGGTAATATTAGTAATGTTAAATCTACTAATATGAAAATAGATACAGCAAATCCAACACTGACAACATCAACATCTTCAACAACTAATTCAATAACAGTAGTAGCAAATGCCTCTGCAACATCTGGCATTACAAAATATGAATATTCAAAAGATAATGGAGCAACGTGGGTAACTGGTGATACAAAAAGTTATACTTTTAATGGACTTACTCAAAATACTTCTTATTCTATTAAAGTAAGAGTAACAAGTGGAGTAGGTAAAACAGCAATGGCGAGTACAACAAAATCAACTAATTCAATACCACTTCCAACATTTCAAGAAGATAATAGTAGTAATGTTGTAATAACGTTCCCGAGCGGATGTGGAAGTACTTATACATGCAGTTATAAAAAAAATAATGAAGAGGTAGTTACGGTTACAAGTACAACAGCAACTGTTAGTTTCATAGAAAGTGGTGTAGTAGTTGCTTATGTTTCAGATGGCATTTCAACTATTAATAATTCTTATAATGTAGAAATAATTCCTTATATGATGGCGAGAGATACATCTAAAGCATTTTGGCAATCAACTTATAAGGATAAAATATCAACAGTAGATGTACTTACAAATAAAGATGTGCCAAGTACAGCAGCAGCTTCATGGGATGTATCTGCAAAACAAAATAAATCAGTAATGGCATGGGTTATAAATGATCCCGATAATGCAGGAATGTATAAACTTTATATAGGTGGTAAGGGTGGAGTTTATGCGAATGCTAATTCTTATAGTTTGTTTGCTGGGTATAATTCCAGCTTCAGTAAAACAACTGAAATGAGTTTAGAAAATTTAGATACCTCAAAAGTAACTAATATGAGTTATATGTTTAATAAATGTAGTGGTTTAACTAGTTTAGACATTAGTAAATTTGATACTTCAAATGTGACAAATATGTTTTCTATGTTTTCTCAATGCAGTAGTTTAACTAGCTTAGATTTAAGGAATTTTGATACTTCAAAAGTTACTGATATGAGGTATATGTTTGAAGTATGTAGTGGTTTAACTAGTTTAGATTTAAGTAATTTTGATACATCAAAAGTAACTGATATGCGTGTTATGTTTAGCAAATGCAGCAGTTTAATTAGTTTAGATGTTAGTAAATTTGATACATCAAACGTGACTAATATGAGTTCGATGTTTAGTGAATGTAATAAATTAATTAATTTAGATGTTAGTAATTTTAATACATCAAAAGTAACTAATATGCGTATTATGTTTAACAAATGCAGCAGTTTAATTAGTTTAGATGTTAGTAAATTTGATACTTCAAAAGTTACTGATATGGGGTGGATGTTTACTAGTTGTAATAAATTAACTACTTTAGATGTTAGTAAATTTGATACATCAAAAGTTACTGGAATGGATCTTATGTTTGCTTCTTGTGAAAAATTAACTAGTTTAGATGTAAGTACATTTAATACTTCAAATGTAACAAAAATGGGATCTATGTTTAGAAGTTGCGATAGTTTAACTAGTTTAGATATTAGTAAATTTAACACGTCAAATGTTACTGATATGAATTATATGTTTTATCATTGTATTGAATTAACTAGTTTAGATGTTAGCAATTTTGATACTTCTCAGGTAACAAATATGAATTCTATGTTTGATTCTTGTAAAAAATTAACTAGTTTAGATGTAAGTACATTTAATACTTCAAATGTAACAAAAATGGGATATATGTTTTCTCAATGCAGTAGTTTAACTAGCTTAGATTTAAGGAATTTTGATACTTCAAAAGTTACTGATATGAGTTATATGTTTTATTATTGTATTGAATTAACTAGTTTAGATGTTAGCAATTTTGATACATCAAACGTTACTGATATGAGTTATATGTTTAGTGGTTGTAGTATATTAACTGAACTTAATTTATGCTCTTTTGATACTAATAAAGTAAAAAATATGGATTTTATGTTTTTTAGAACTCCTAAACTTACAGCTGTCAATGTAAGTTCTAAGTGGACTAGTGCTAATGCTATAACAACAAACATGTTTAATGCTAGTGGTGTATCTTCTGTTACAGTATCTAGTACATGTTAAAAGATTATGAATAAAATGCTTTATATAAAAGTAAATACAGTTAATTTTTAAAATAATTTTTTATACGTCTTAAAAATGCCAAAAAGGAAATGATTATAGTTAATAATTAAAGTACTTTTTGTGCTTTTTTTGTTTGACATTGATTTGAAATAGGACTATAATCGAAATATGACGAAATGAGGGATGTATATGTCATTATTAAATCAAGTTAAAAAGGCGGCTGAGGTGCATTTTTCTAAACCTAATGTGGATTTTGGTAAAATTAGAAGAATTAGTGAAATTATTAATAATTTTGATAGGGCAAGTAACAGTGAACTTGAGGAGTTAAGGACTTTTATTTCGGAAAATACGTCTGTTATGGCAAATATTACACAGATTTCTGATGATATTACTAAACGTTTTAGAAAGATTTTACCTATTAAGGTTAGTGAAAATAGATTTAGAAGGGCTAAAGGGATTAGTTTGAATTCTAAGAGCCATGTAAAAACATTACTTTTAAATATCTAATGTTTTTTTGTGCTTTTTGTGGTATACTTGTATAGTATTATAGTAGGAGGAAGAGATATGCTTTTAATTTATATTTTACTTGGTATTATTCAAGGTTTTACGGAACCGATACCGGTTTCTTCGAGTGGTCATTTAGTTATTTTTCAAAGCCTTTTTAATTTGGATGAGCTTAATGATTTGAATTTGGAGATTTTTACTAATTTTGGTAGTTTAATTGCGATTATCATTATTTTTAGAGAGGATTTAGCAAAGTTAATTAAGGGATTTTTTGGTTTTATTAAGACCCATGATAAGAAGTATAAGTCTGATTTTAGATATTGTTTACTGATTATTATTGGTACTATTCCAGCTGGTATTGTTGGTTTTTTAACAAAAGATCTTATTGAAAAGTATTTGAGTAATGTTAAGTTTGTTGGTGTGGCTTTACTTGTTACGGCTTTATTTTTATTCTTGATAAGAAAGCTTGAGGGTAAGAAGAAGGATAATCAGATTACGCCTTTAGATGCTTTTAAGGTTGGTCTTTTTCAAGTGGTGGCACTTTTACCTGGTATAAGTAGGAGTGGTGCAACTCTTGTTGGTGGTATGTTTTCTAATTTAACTAAGGAAACAGCTTTTAAGTTTTCATTCATGCTTTATATTCCTATTAGTTTAGCTACTATGCTTTTAGGTGTTAAGGATACGATTGAGACAGGTATTGATGCAAGTATGTTTTTAAATTATGCTTGTGCAACTGTTGCAGCTTTTTTAGTTACTTTAGTTTCTACTAAATGGTTTAGAGGTATTTTACTTAAAGGTAAACTTATTTACTTTGTTTATTACTGTTTAGTAGTAGGCATGCTTGTTATTTTGTTTTTGAAATAGTCTTTAAAAGGCTATTTTTTCACATTTTTATCAGATTTGTGTTATATTATTGTTAAGAGGTGATTTGTTTGAATTTATTAGTGGTTGATGATGAGGTTTTAATTAGAGATGTGGTAAAAACTTATTCTGAGAAAGAGGGATTTAATGTTTTTGAAGCGGAAAACGGAATTGATGCTTTAGATATTATGGCAAATGAAAATATTGATATTATTGTACTTGATATTATGATGCCTAAAATGGACGGGCTTTCTTTTTTGGAAAAGGTCAGAAAGGTTAAAAATATTCCGGTTATTATTTTATCAGCAAGAAATGATGAGTATGATAAGTTAAAAGGATTTGATTTACAGGCGGATGATTATTTAACGAAGCCTTTTAGTCCTAAGGAGCTTATGGCACGTATTAAGGCAATTTTAAAACGAAGTGGTAAGGATTTAAGTGAATTATATGAATATAAAGATTTAAAAATTGATTATAAAGCACATGCGGTTTTTATTGATAATAAAGAGATTAAGCTTACTTTAAAGGAGTATGAGCTTTTATGTTTTTTTGTTAGTAATCCGAATATTGTATTAACGAGAAATCAGCTTTTGAATAAGATTTGGGGATATGATTTTTATGGGGATGATAGGACGATTGATACGCATGTTAAAATGCTTAGAAATAGTTTAGGTAAGTACCGTGATTTAATTATTACTGTTAGGGGAGTAGGTTATAAGTTTGTTTTGCAAGATTAAGGAGTATTTTAAAAACTTTAAAAAAAACAGTATTAAGATTAATATTTGGCTTTTTTTAATGCTTTTTTCGGTGCTTATTTTAACTTTTTTATGGGCTATTCAGGTTATTTTTTTGAATTCATATTATAAAGATTATAAGAAAAATGATTTAAAGAAAGCAGCTACGGAAATTAAAGGTTATTCTTCGCTTACTACTTCTGATTTGGAAAGTGTTGCGACTAAAAGGGATGTGTGTATTGAGGTTTATGGTGCGGGAAGCAGTTATATATCTAATACGTTTAATCAAGGATGTATGGAGTTTGGCAATAGAAATTTTAAGGTTAAACAAGATTTTATTAGTAGTGGTGCTTTAGAAAAACAATATAGTTTGATTAATGAGAGGTTTAAAAATGAGACTTTAATTTATGCACTTAAGCTTGATGATAGTACTTATGCATTTATTAATGCTTCTTTGGAGCCTTTAAATTCGACTATTAAGATTTTAAGTAGTCAGTTTATTTATACTTCTATTTTAGTTTTGGTTTTATCACTTATTATCGGTTATTTTATTTCTAGGCGTATTTCTAAACCGATTATTAAAATTAGTGATCAGGCTAAAAAAATGGCTAATGGTAATTTTGATGTACATTTTGATACAAAAGCGGATATTTATGAGATTGATGAACTTGCGTCTTCTCTTAATTATACTAAGGAAGAGCTTTCAAAGATGAGTCAGCTTAAACGTGATTTAATGGCTAATGTTAGTCATGATTTAAAGACGCCTTTAACGATGATTAAGGCTTATGCGGAGATGTCTAGGGATATTACTTATAATGATAAGGAAAAAACTTTTGAAAATTTGAATATTATTATTGATGAGACGGATAGACTTAATTTATTAGTTAATGATATTTTAGATTTATCGGCTTTGGAAAGTGGTATGGAAGATAAGCTTGAAAAGGTGGATTTAGTTTCTTTAACAAATAATATTATTGAAAGGTTTAAGATTTTATCAGAAAAGGAAAATTATGTTTTTGAATTTAATCATCCAGAAGATGCTTATGTCTATGCGCCTGGCAAGAGGATATATCAGGTTATTTATAATTTAGTGAATAATGCGATTAATTACACGGGTGATGATAAAAAGGTTACGATTAATATTACTTCTTTGGAAAAGGCGTTTTTGATTGAGGTTATTGATACAGGATGTGGTATTAAAGCGGAAGATTTAAATCATATTTGGGATAGGTATTATCACAGCGATAAGAAACACAAAAGAAATAATTATGGTACTGGGTTAGGCCTTTCTATTGTTAAAAATATTTTGGTAAATCATAACTGCAAGTATGGAGTTAAAAGCTCTAGTAAAGGCTCTACTTTTTACTTTGAGATAGATAAGATCTAATTTACTTTTAATTTTAAAAAATGTATACTAGTTATGGTGATACGATGGTTTATTTATTTTATGGTACTAAAGAGTTTTTAATTGAAAATGAAGTTTCAAAGATTTTAAATGGTATTGATAGTCTTAATATTAATAGTTATGATTTTTTGGAGGATAGTTTATCTCTTGTTTTAGAAGATTGTCAAACTTATTCAATGTTTGGGGGAACTAAGGCTGTTAAGCTTAAAAATTCTTTGATGTTTACACCTAGTTTTAAAGATAATATGGACGCACTTTATAATTATTTGTGTAATATTAATAAGGATACTATTTTAATTTTTACGGTTTATGAGGATAAGATTGATGAAAGAAAGAAAATACTCAAGAAAATTCGTGAAGTTGGTAAGGTTTTAAGTTTTAATGATGATGCGGATATGGTTAGTTTTGTTAGAAGTAATTTAAAGGGATATAAGATTGATTTTGAGACGGTTAAACTTTTTTTGAGTAGGGTAGGAACTAATCCTTTGAATGTTTTAAATGAAATTAACAAGATTAAACTTTATAAAGGGGATAATAATGTTATTTCTTCTGACGATATTATAACTTTAACGGTTAAGTCTTTAGATATTTCTATTTTTAAGCTTATTGATGATATTGTAAAAAAAGATGTTACTGGGGCTTTAGAAATATATGAAAATATGCGTTTAATGAATGAAGAACCTTTAAAAATTATTGTTATGCTGGCTAATCAATTTAGAATTATGTATCAAGTTAAAGGGTTATTTTCTAAAGGAAAAAGTGAAAAAGAAATTGCGGATATTTTAAAGATACATCCTTATAGGGTCAAGCTTGCTTTAAGTAATTCTAGAAATTATAAGGCGGAGACTTTACTTAATTATTTGAATATTCTTTCGGATATTGATTTTAAGATTAAATCGGGTTTAATTAATAAAGATGTGGCTTTTTATATGTTTTTATTAAAAAAATAAACTAGGAGTTTTCCTGGTTTATTTTGTCATATATAGCTTTTAGGCTTAATTCGTATTTGCTACTTGGTTTGGGGTTATAATATTTTCTATCTTTTATTTCGTCTGGAAGATATTGTTGGTAAATATAACTATTTTTATAGTTGTGGGGGTATTTATAATCTTTTGAATGGGTTTTTATATGGTTTGGAATTTTTCCTACATGTCCCATTTCAACGTCTGTTATGGCGGCGTTTATGGCAAGATATGCACTATTGGATTTGGGGGATAAAGCCATTTCGATTACTATTTCGCCAAGTGGTATTCTTCCTTCTGGCAGTCCCACTCTTTCAGTAGCTTTGATGGCGGCTTCTAATCTTGGACCGATTGCGGGGTTTGCTAGGCCGATATCTTCATAGGCGATAACGGATAGTCTTCTAAAGATTATATCTAAATCTTCTGAGGCAAGTAGCCTTGCTAGATAGTGAAGTGCAGCATTAACGTCGCTTCCTCTGATTGATTTTTGAAAGGCACTGATTGTGTCATAATACCCATCTTCATTTTTATCGATATATAAGTTTGGCTTGTTACTGATTTTTTCTAAAGTTTCTAAAGTTATATTTTTATCTCCAGCAAAGTAGGCGACTTCTAGAAAGTTATAGGCATATCTTAGATCTCCCCCGGCTAGTTTTGCTATATAGTCTATACATTCTTCATTTATTTTAATATTTGTAAATTTTTCTTTAGCTTTATTTAAGGCTTCTTTTATTTCTTCTGTTTTTAAAGGTTTTAATTCGAAGATTTGACATCTACTTCTGATAGCAGGGTTTATAGCGTGGTAAGGGTTTGATGTGGTAAGACCGATTAATATGACAATACCGCTTTCTAGGTATGGAAGTAGTAAGTCTTGTTTATCTTTATTTAAACGGTGTATTTCGTCAATTATTAGTATTAGTCCTGGATTTTCTTTAGCCTTTAAAAAAGCGTTTTCAAAGTCTTTTTTACTATTTATGGTGGCGTTTAAAAAAACATAGTTTAAATTTAACTCTTGTACGATTACTTTGGCAAGTGTTGTTTTGCCGGTTCCTGGAGGACCAAATAGGATTAGAGAAAATATTTTTTTATTTTTTATAAGATTATAAATTATTCCTTTTTCTCCTACTAAGTGTTTTTGACCGATTATATCTTTTAATGTTTGTGGTCTTATTTCGTCTGCCATAGGCTGCATTTCAATCACCTCTTAAGGTATTATATCATACTCCTTTAAAATGTATAAATTTTTTGGTAAAATATAATGTGAAGTGATTAATATGAATTTTATTGAAGATTTTTTAGATTATTTGCATTTTGAGAAAAATTATAGTGATAATACACGTGCAAGCTATAAAAATGATTTATATGATTTTTGTAAGTTTTGTGATTTAAATGGTATAAAGATTGAAAATATTTCTAAAGATGATGTTAGGAGATATTTACAGTCTTTAGAAAATTATAGTTTTAAGACGGTTAGTAGACATATAAGCTGTCTTAAGAGTTTTTATAAGTTTATGCAGATAAATAAGTATGTTTTATCTAATCCTTTATCAGATATTCCACTTCCTCGGAAAGAAAAAACGTTGCCAAAGGTTTTTTCAGAAGATGAGGTTTTTGATCTTTTAGATATTCCGCTTAATAATGATTTTTCTTTTCGCAATAAGGCGATGTTGGAGCTGATGTATGGCAGTGGACTAAGAGTTAGTGAGCTTATTAATCTTAATGTGAATGATGTGGATCTTTCGATGGATACGGTTAGGGTTTTTGGTAAAGGCTCTAAGGAGAGGGTTATTCCTTTAAATGAGTATGCAGTGCATTATTTGGATATTTATATTAATCAGGTTAGAGGAAATTTGTTTAAGCATGGTGAGAATAATTATTTGTTTTTAAATAATCATGGCGAGAAGATGACTAGACAAGGTTTTTTTAAGATTATAAAAAAACTGGAGGCAGAAAAGGGACTTAACACTTCTTTTTCACCGCATACTTTAAGGCATTCTTTTGCAACACATCTTTTGAAAAATGGTGCTGATTTAAGGAGCATTCAGGAGCTTTTAGGGCATAGTGATATTTCGTCTACACAGGTTTATACGCATATTACAGATGAAAAACTTCATGAAAATTATGAAGAGTTTCATCCACATGGTAAGTAAGGAGGAATTTTTATGGGTGAGGTTATTTTAGATACGTTGACTGATGGTTTAAAACTTTTACCTTTTTTGTTTGTGGCTTTTTTAATTATTGAATATTTTGAACATAAAATTACTAGTAAAAGTTTGAGTTTGGTACAGAAATCTGGCAAATTTGGTCCTTTTATTGGAAGTTTAGTAGGGGTAATTCCCCAATGCGGTTTTTCGGTTTTGGCAACTAATTTATATGTAGCTAGAATTATTACTTTAGGTACATTAATTGCGGTTTATTTATCTACTAGTGATGAAATGCTTCCGATTTTAATTGCAGAAAAGGCAGATATTTCTATTATTTTGTTTATTTTACTTTTGAAAGTTTGTTTTGGTATTATTTTTGGTTTTATTATTGATAAAATTTTCTTTAGCAAAAGTGAGATGAATTATGGAATTTGTGAGAAGGAGCACTGCGACTGTGAACATCATTTTTTTAAGTCGGCACTTATTCATACTTTAAAGACGTTTTTCTTTGTTATTCTTATTACATTTGTTTTGAATTTGGTTTTTTATTTTCTTGGGGATGACTTTTTAAAGAATATGTTTTCTGATTTTGGTTTCGGTAGTTTGTTTATTATGGCTTTAATTGGGCTTATTCCAAACTGTGCTAGTAGTATTGCGATTACGGAGTTATTTTTATCTGGGGTTATTCCGCTTTCAGCGGCTATTTCAGGTCTTCTTTCTTCTAGCGGTTTAGCTTTACTTGTTTTATTTAAGAGTAACAAAAATTTTAAGGAAAATATTTTTATTGTTTCTATTTTGTATTTAGCAAGTTTAATTTCTGGTATTTTGGTTTATTTATTTGAGGTGCTAGTTTAATAGATTTTGACTTATGAGCATAATGATTATACCTATTATAAATGATGTGACTGCCTCTTGTTTATGTTTGTAATTTAAGGCTTCGGGCATGAGTTTAAATATGGATACGTATATCATAATGCCGGCGGTCATGGCAAATATAATACTTAATATGGTATTATTTATGTATGGTGATAGGAAGAGTTTTGCTAATACTGCCCCAAGTGGTTCTGACATTCCTGATATTAATGTGGCTTTTAAAGCTATTTTTTTGCTTCCTGTGGCGTAATAAATTGGTACGGCTACACTTATACCTTCTGGAATGTTGTGAAGGGCTATGGCGGTAGAAATGGCTATTCCAAGACTTATATTGGCTTCAGCTGATAAAAATGTTGTTATACCTTCTGGGATATTATGAATGATAATGGCTATCATGTTGAATATTCCAAGTTTGTATATGGTTTTTTCGTTTTTTTTATCTAGAAAAATATTTAATATGTAGGGTATTAAAAGACCAAGTGCTATATATATTATTAGACTTGAAAGTGAAAATGTCATAAGTTTAATGCTTTCTGGTAAAAGATCTTTTAAGGATACGCATATCATTACTCCGGATGCGAATGATAAAGATGCTTGGATTATTTTATCTTTTTTTTTAAAAAAGATTAGAAATGAACCTAATATGGTTGATAGTCCTGCTAAAAAGCTTAAAAGAAAAGGCATATGATCACCATTTAATCATATGCTTTATTTTAATATTTTTAGAATTATTACTGAGAATATGACGGCAGATATGGCCATAAGTAGGCATTTGATACTTTCTTCAAGTGCAAGTATGCTGATGATTGCTATGACTAGTGCCATGCATGATACGATATATGGTATTATTTTCATTTCATAATTCTTTTGATTTTTAACGATTTTGTCTAATTTTAGATAGTCAGAGTAGGTTAGTGATACTTTATCAAATAGTATTACTTTGTTTAAATGTCCGATTATTCTTTCTAGCCTTTTTTTATTCTCCCCTTTGTCACCAGAAAGGTTATTTAAAACCTCTTTGACATCTATGATACCATTAGATTTTTTTAGATAAAAATACATGAGATTTGCGCAGATGTTTGCGTATTTTTTTTCTTCGTCTGTTAAAAATTCATTTTTTTCAGTTAAATCTTTATTTATCATAATATGATTATAATATATTTTTTCTTTAAAATAAAGGCTTTTAAAGGTAAATTAACACTTTATTAACTTTTTTTGCAATAAATTTGATATAAGGATTGTGCATATGTTTGATTGAAGTGATTTATCTATATCTGTGATATTCATTAAAAGATATTAGGCTTTTTTGTAGACATTGGTTTTGTTCTTTGATACAATTTTTATAGTTATTATAATGCAAAGACAAAAAAAGCTACCTAAGTAGCTGCCTATATAAAATAGGTGTTGAGGGTAAAACCTTATTTTAACTCTCTATGTCATCTTAAATGGTATTAAGATAACTAAATAGTATCATATTGTTGGAGGTATGTCAATGGTTAAAAAAGAATATAATGTTGGTTTGGATATTGGTACGACGTCTGTTGGTTGGGCTGCTGTTTATGCAGATAATCAAACTGTTATGCATAAAGGTGGTAAGGCTCTTTGGGGTGTAAGATTATTTGATGAGGCACAAACAGCTGAAGCTCGTAGAATTGCAAGAAGTACTAGAAGAAGATACGATAGAAGAAGAGAAAGAATTAGACTTTTGCAGGATGAATTTAAGGAAGAGATGAATAAGGTTGACCTTAATTTTTATCAGAAGCTTACGGAGTTTAAGTACTGTGAAGAAGATAATGCTAATAAGAAGATTAAGCTTTCAAATGCCGAAAAAAATGAACTTAAAAAATATCAAAATGAGTATAAAACTATTTATCATTTGCGTAATAAACTGGTAAATACGCATGAAAAAATGGACATTAGGCTTGTTTATTTAGCTATCCATCATATTATAAAGTATAGAGGTAATTTTTTATATCAAAGTTCTAATTTTAGTGTTGAAAAGCTTGATTTAAAGGAAAAATTGAAAGAACTTTTTGATCTTTTAGCGGTTAATATTCCAGAACTTGATATTATTGATGACTATGGAAATTTGATTGATTTTGATAAACTAGAAAAATCTTTACTTTCTCCTTCCAAAAATGATTTAAAGGTTTTAGTTAAAGAAGAACTTTCTGATGTGATGAATTCTACTTTTTCTTCAGAGTTTGGAAAGCTTATGACGGGTACTAATTTTAATCTTTGTAATTTATTAATGATTGATGGTGATAAGATTGAATTAAGTTTCAGTGGTACGGATTATGACGATAAATATGGCGAATATGAAGATTTACTTGGCGAGAATATTGTTATTTTAGATTTACTTAAACAGGTATATGATTGTGCTTTTTTGAAAAAGCTATTTGAAGATAGTGATAATGCTTGTATTTCTGGTTTAATGGTTAAAAAGTTTAATATACATAAAGATGATTTAAATTATCTTAAAAGACTTTTTAGAAGTGATAGAACGCTTTATAATAAGCTTTTTAGAAGTGGTAAAGAACTTTGTTTATATGAGAAATATGTTAGAAATAAGATTGATTATGATGTTTTTAAAAAGGAGCTTAATAAACTTTTAGAGAAAATTTTTGAATGTTCCCAGGTTTCTTCTGATTTAATCAGTGAATATGAGGAAAATGTTAAATTTAGAATTGAAAATGGTGATTTTCTTCCACGAATTACGTCGACTGATAATGGAAAATATCCTTATCAATTAAACAAATATGAGCTTATAAAAATTATAGAAAATCAAGGCGTTTATTATCCATTTCTTTTAAATAAGACTAATGATAATGTTTATAAAATTGTGAAGCTTTTGGAGTTTAGAATTCCATATTATGTTGGGCCTTTAGTTTCTAGCGATAAAAGCAAGAATGCTTGGCTTTCTAGAAAGGTTTTTGGTGTTAATATTACTCCTTATAATTTTGATGAGGTGGTAGATAAGGGAAAAACTGCCGAGGAATTTATTAGAAGGATGATGTCACACTGCAGTTATTTACTTGATGAATATGCTTTGCCAAATAATTCTATTTTATATTGCAAATATAAGGTTTTGAATGAACTAAAACAGATAAGAATTGATGGTAATCTTCTTTCTTTGGAAGAACAACATCAAATTTTTGAAGATTTATTTTTGAAAACTAGTGGTGTAATTACGGAAAGAAAGTTTATAAATTATTTAAGATTTTCTGGAAATTATGAGGAGTATAATGGTGATATTAAGATAACTGGTTATTCTGGCGATAAGAGATTTGCCAATAATATGCAACCTTTTATTGATTTTTTTGGTGAAAATGGAATTTTTGAAGATTTAGATGATGTGAAATGTGCTGAAGAAATTATAGAATGGATTACTATTTTTGAAGATAAAGATATTCTTGAAAAGAAAATTAGGGAAAGTTATCCAGCTTTAAGTGATGCACAAATTAAGAAGATTTTGCAGAAAAAATATACTGGCTGGGGAAGCTTATCTAAAAAACTTTTAACTGAAAAATATTATAAGGATCCTGAAACTGAGCTTTATAAGTCAATTATGGATTTAATGTGGGAAACTAGCGAAAATTTTATGCAGATTTTGAATAATGATAAGTATGGTTTTCAAAAGATGATTGGCGAAAATAATAAGGTTACTACTAGTGGAAAAATGGATTATGCTCTTGTTGAGAAGCTTGCAACTTCGCCGGCTAATAAAAAAGGTATATATCAGTCTTTAAAGGTTATTGAAGAATTAGTTGATTATATTGGTTATGAACCTAAGAATATTGTTATAGAGATGGCAAGAGAGTATGGTAAAAAGGAACGTAAAGATTCTAGAAAAGATTATTTGAAAAAGCTTTACGAGAAATGTAAGGATACTATTAAGGATTATAAGAGGCTTAAAAAGGAACTTGATAGCCGTGAAATTACTAGTCAAAGATTGTTTTTATATTTTATTCAAGAGGGAAAATGTTTGTATACTGGTGAGCCTTTAAATATCGAGGATATTGAAAATGAGTCTTTGTATGAAATTGATCATATTATTCCAAGAAGTTTGGTAAAAGATAATTCTATTGATAATTTGGCTCTTGTTTTGAGAAAGTGCAATCAAGATAAGGGCGGTAGTTATGTTTTACCAGAAAAGTTTAGAGGTAATTTTCAGACTAAATGGTGGAATAAGTTGATGTCTAATAATTTGATGTCACCAAAGAAGTTTTATAATTTAACGCGTAAGAAGTTTAATAATGATGATATTGAAAAATTTATAAATAGGCAGTTAGTTGAAACGAGACAGATAACTAAGCATGTGGCTAATATTTTAAAAAATTATTATAGTGCTTCAAATGTTGTTTATTTAAAGGCTACAGTATCTCATAATTACCGCGAGAAATATAATTTATTTAAGTTTAGGGATATTAATGATTATCATCATGCTCATGACGCTTATTTGGCGGCTGTACTTGGAGAGTTTAAGGTTAAATTTTTGGATAGAAAGGTAGATTTTGAGTTACTTAGTCAAAGAATTTTAGAAATAAATGGTGATAAAAAGGCTGATTTAAGGTTTGGCTATCCAGTGAATTGTTTTGATGAAAATATCTACGATGATGTTTGGAACCAGCTTATGGGATATGTTTCTCCAAAGACTGGTGAAGTATTATTTGATCCACATGAATTTAATAAAAAAGTTGAAGATACGCTTTATAGGAATGATATTTTAATTAGTAGAAAAACGGAATTTAAAACAGGCCAGTTTTATAATGAGACTATTTATGGCAAAGGAAAAGGAATTGTTCCTTTGAAATCTAATATGCCGGTTGAACTTTATGGCGGATACTGTAAGTATTATCCAAAAAACCTTTCGCTTGTTGGATATAATGATGGAAAGAAAAGAATTATCGGAATTCCAATTATTATGAATGCAAAAAAATGTGATGAAAAAATAGATAATTTTATTAAGGTACAAATTGGTCTTAAAGGAGATGCAAGCTATACTTTTATTAAGAAGAAAATTCCATTTGATTCTGAGTTTATTGTTAAGGGTCAAAATGTTTATATTAAAGGTTATAGTGCTAGTGAAAATAATAAAAATTGTGAAATTTGCAATGCAATTCAATTAAAAATCAAAAAAGCACAAATGGTAAAATGGAAATATGCATTTGAATATTTATTAAATAAAAATAAGTTGTATGTTAATGAGGCGAATTTATTTGCTGATGATATATATGATTTTCTAGTTAATCCCGATATAAGTTTATATCCACTTTTTACCAACAATTTGGATAAAATAAAATCAAAATTATTATTTTCTAATTTAAATATCTCTGAAAAAGCTACTGTTATTAAAGAACTTTTAAAGCTTTATCGTTGCAGTAGCAACAAAAAAGAGGTTGAAGAAAATGGAAATAATGATTTATTAAAATTTGGAATTAATAAAAATATGACTAAATTGGGAAGACGTGTTATTACAGAAGGCGTTATTATTTCTAAATCTTATACTGGTATAAAAGAGGATAGATATGAGTTTTAGAACAGTTGTTATAACAAAATAATCTAGAATTAGTTATAAGAACAGGTTTTTGGTTGTTAAACAAGAAGACGATGAAAAGTATGTGCATTTATCAGAAATAGATACAATAATTGTGGATTCAATATCTGTATCTATTTCTGCTTACTTGTTAAAGGAGCTGTCTGATAATAAAATAAATATAATTTTTTGTGATGATAAGCATAATCCTTTCGGAGAGCTTGTTTCTTATTACTCTAAACATAATAGCAGTAAGATGATTACTAATCAAATTAAATGGGAACAAATTGATAAGGATAATGTTTGGGCATTGATTGTTAAAAATAAGATTATGAATCAAGCTCTTTTGCTTAAAAAAATTAAATCGCCAAAATATGAGCTTGTTTTGAGTTATTACGATGAGGTTGTTAGCGGTGATAAGACGAATAGGGAAGGGCATGCAGCAAAAGTTTATTTTAATGCTTTGTATGGCAATGATTTTGTTAGAAATTCTGATGATGATATTAATTCTGCTTTAAATTATGGATATGCGGTTTTACTTTCAACTATTAATAAGGAAATAATCAATAATGGTTATTTAACTCAGCTTGGTTTGCATCATAAAAATGAATTTAATGAATTTAATTTAGCTTGTGATTTAATGGAACCTTTTAGAACTATTATTGATAGTTTTGTTTATTTTAATCGTGATAGAAAATTTAATTCGGATTATAAGCTTGATATTGTAAATATATTTAATAATACATTTAAATATCAAGGAAAAAAGTATACTTTAAAAGATATTATTAAACTTTATGTGAAGAGTACTTTGGATTCTATTGGGTGTTTAAACAATTATAGGAGATTTGTATATAATGAGGGATAGAGCTATGAGGACAATTGTATTTTTTGATTTGCCAAATGTTTATTCAAAGGATAAAAGAAATTATTTGCTTTTTAGAAAATTTTTAATTAACGAGGGGTTTATTATGATGCAGGAGTCTGTTTATTCTAAGATTGTTCTTAATTCTCAGCAATCAACTGCTTTAGTTAGTAGAATTAAGAAAAAGGCACCTAAAAAAGGCATAATACAAGTTATGAATATTACTGAAAAACAGTATTCACAAATAGAGTTTATTACTGGGCATAGTGATAATAAAATAATTGATAGTGAGGATAGGTTAATTGTTTTATGAAAATAAAGATTGATTATATTGAGTCTATTATTGATTTTGATGTTTCAAATGTTTATTCCTTTGAAATTCATAATAGAAAATATTTGTACAGGCTTTCTTCTTTGTTTTATTCTGTTTTTAATGGTGATATTTCTGATGAAATTGAGGCATTTGATATCAATAATAATGAAATAAAACTTAGTAATAAGATTAGGCTTTTTTCTGAATATTTTGATTTTGGATTTGACTCAAAAAAATATTTAACTGATTTAACAAAATATATTTTAGCAAATATTGATCAAAGTGAAAGTGAAGATATTTTAAAAGAGTATTTGAAAATATATAAACTTATTGATAGAAAACTATCTAAATTAGAGCTTCCTGTTTCTATTTCTGGTGAAGAGGGGATAGAAGGTGTAATAAAAACATTTAAATTTAAAATTAATCAACAGGAAGATTTGTTTGATAATTTACTTTTAATAATTGATTTGGAAGTTATTCTTAATTCTCATAAAGTATTGTGTTTTATGAATTTAAAACAATATCTTTCTAATGAAGAATTAATTGAATTTTATAAATATGCAACTTACAATTCTATAAATTTGATTATGATTGAATCTGTGAAGTATGATTATGTGAAAGAATATGAAAAAGTTATCATTATTGATCAAAATTTAGATGAATGTATGATACAATAGTGTTAGATGTTATAGAACTTATCATTTAAGAGTTACATATCTCTATTATTGTAATTATAGAATTAAAACCAGTTTGATGTTTTAGTTCTATGTCATCTTAAATGGTATTAAAACAAAGGTATTTAACAACCTTAAAAGACCTTTGTTTTAGTTCTATGTCATCTTAAATGGTATTAAAACATTAAATGAAAATACGTCAATAGCTAACATGTTTTAGTTCTATGTCATCTTAAATGGTATTAAAACACTAAATGATGTAATTG
>CAKPAT010000015.1 GCA_934133155.1 uncultured Bacilli bacterium | reverse complement strand
TTCCAGCGTCTTTTCTAATAACTGCACTTTTAATTCTACCGTTTATACTTTCTTTATTTCTATATCCTTTTATTTTTACCCATTTTAATTTAGGTAATTTAATCAACATTTTCTCTAAGTCTAACTCTATTGAATGGTAAGTTTTTCCCTTATATGTACTTATATTATTATTAGTCTTGTAACTATCTTTAACACCTTTAGCTTTAAATTTAGGAAAACCACCTTGTTTAAAGAAATGGGCATAAGCACATTCTAAATCATTAGAAGCATTTCTAAGAGAGCAGCTATCAACCTCTTTTAAAAATGGATATTTCACAAGTAAACTTGGTATCATGACATCCTGATCATAAGCAGATTTACCTTTTTTGGTATTATTATAAGTATCAATTCTATCTCTTAAAAAGATATTATAAATAAGTCTAGAAGAACCAAAGATATTATGAATAAGTCTAGAAGAACCGATGGTTTTATTTATTAAAGTTTTTTGCTCTACATTTGGATAAAGCCTAAAAATATATCCTTTAAGTATCTTCATATGACCACCCCAATTCATTAAAGTAAGTATATCATATAAAACAAATGTTTGCAACAACTATTTAAAACTTTTTATAACTTTCCTGTTATATTAAAAAAAAACTTCAAGTATTAACTTAAAGCTTTTAGGCATTCTTCTTCTTCCATTTCTTTTATTTTTACTGTTTTATCTTTTTTATTTTTTATGGCACATATTCTTAAATTTTTATTATATACATTTATTTCGATTTCACCTTTGGCACTTATTTTTATATTCCCACTATCAGGGTTTTTCCCAGTATAATCAAGGCCTGTTTCTATTTCAGTTCCATTATATGTTGTGGTTTCTTTTTGGTTTTCGTAGGTAACAGTTATCGGAAGTTTTATATTTTCTGATAGGTGGGATGCACTATAATAGTTTTCGGCAGCAAGCATTAAACTTTTGGCGTCTGTCTCAAATGTGCTTTTGCGGGCGTTTGTGATACTTGTTATAACGATTGGTATGGTTATAGCGGCTATGATTGCTAATATGACGATTACGGCGAGTAATTCAATTAATGTAAATCCTTTTTTCATTTGCAGTCACCTTCTTTTACTTCAGTGTACTCGTAAAAATATTTTTTAGAGTTGCTGGTAACTTTGATATAGTCGTTTAAAAATTTGCAGTTTTTCTTTTCGTTTATCTCGGTTGTGCTGATATAACCATTTTTTATAAGGAAATCTGCGGTTAAATTACCTGTTTCACCATAACTTTTGATTTCAGTTTTGTTTGTGAGCTGTTTAGGAAAATCATTAACGTGGTCATTTACATATTGCCCAGCGGCAGCTATTAATAAATTTTGAATACCTTCATTTTTGACTTCTTCTTTGCTTCCAAGTAAATTTATAATAGTTGGAAAAGCGATTAATGCGATAATTGCTAGAATAACGATTACACCAAGTAGCTCGATAAATGTAAATGCGTTTTTATTTTTCATTTTATCACCCTGCCTTAAGTATAGCATGATGATTTTATTTATTCAAGAACGTTATCCAACTTTATGAAAGTCTAATCTTAATTTATCAGCGACGGTTACCATAAATTCGGAGTTTGTTGGTTTTGCTTTATCAATGTCAACACTGTAACCAAATAGTTCTTCCATGAAGTCGATGTTACCTCTATTCCAGCTAACTTCTATGGCATGTCTTATGGCTCTTTCTACTCTTGATGTGGTTGTTTGAAATTTACCGGCTAATGTTGGGTATAATTCTTTGGTGATGCCACCGATTATTCCTGGGTCGTCAAAAATCATTTCTATGGCTTTTCTGATGTATTGGTAGCCTTTTATGTGCGATGGTATGCCTAGTTCATGAAGCATTTTAGTGATAGATACTTGCAGGTTACTGGTATATAAATCAATATTTTGATTATCTTTCTTCTCCATTATGCTGTAAATTCTTTTTTCTAAATCAGTTAATTCAAATGGTTTTAAAATGTAGTAATTTACGCCAAATTCAGATACTTCTCTTATAACATCGGCAGCATTGTAACTGGTGGCGACGATTACTTTTTTGTTTATTTTTCTTTTCTTCATTTCATTTAAAACATATATACCATCTTTTTTAGGCATGATTAAATCTAGTAAAATTAAGTCTACATTTTCTATATTTTTTTCTAAAACGTTAATTCCTTCTTCTCCATTACTGGCGGTTAAATTTATTTGTATTTTTGAATTAGTACTAAAGTATTCTTTAACCATTTTTATTAAATTTGTATTATCATCAATCATTAATATTTTTATTTTTTCCATTTTTATTCTCCTTTACGTTACAAATTATACAAAATCTTTACGTCCTTTTAAAGGGTGTTTTTTAGCTAGTTTTGTCGAACGATTTTTAAACAAAAAGAAGCTAGCTTTTACTAACTTCTATAATTTTCTTTAATACTTCAGGGTTTATAGATGTTTTTCCAATAAGGAAACCATCTAACTGTTTTATTTGATTTAATTTTTCTATGTTATTTTCGTTTATGCCACCACCATATAGTACTTTTCCTTGATAGATTTTTTTTATTTGTTTTATTTTCTTTTCTACTTCATTTGGTTTAGCTTCCCTGCCAATGGAACTTTCGGGTTCAAAGGCGATAATGACTTCTTTTAAATCATGTAATATTTTTAGTTCTTCATTTATGTTTTTACCGGTCACGCAGTAAATTACTTCTAGTTCGTTTTTTTTGGCTAAATTTATTTTTTGTTTTAAGGTTTTAGGTTTTTCTTTGAGATATTTTCTTCTTTCTAGGTGACCTATTAAAACGTATTTTGCACCTATATCTTTAATTTGTTTTACTGATGTTTCACCGGTATAGGCACCACTTTTGTATTTTGATATGTCTTGCACGCCACAAATAAACCCATTTTGAATAAATTTTTCTAGGTAAATTATTGACGGAAGTATTATTAAGTCTTTTTTATATTCGCTTAACTCTTTTATGTATTTTTCTACTTGATTTTTGTTTGTGATATTCATTTTGTGGTTAGCAATGATTAGTTTTTCCATTTTGCACCTCTAAAGAATTTTGCTATTTTTTCTTTGAAACTTGGCTTTTTATTTTTTAAGGCTAATTTATAAACGTCTAAAACCTTTTCGGCGAAGTATTTTGAGGAGTGTTTATCAGCACTGTTTCTTGCTCCTATACTTAGGTTTTGAAGTAATTTTTTATCATTTGCAATTTTTAAGATTATTTCTTTAGCTTCTTTTTCATTTTCAAATAAATATCCATTTAAATCATCAATGACTGTTCCTTCGAAACTTTCATCTTTTATGCATAAACTTGGAAGTGATGCGGACATAGCTTCAAGTATTGTTAGACCTTGGGTTTCACTTTTTGAGGCAGATATAAATATACTTCCTAATTGATAATATATTGGCACTTCGTCCCATGGAACTTTACCTGTGAAAATAATGTTTTTTTCGCTATTTTTTTCTTTACTTAGTTTTTCATAATTTTCTTTATCTGGTCCATCCCCTATTATTAATAGTTTAATGTTTGGTTTGTTTATTTCAGATATGAGGTTTATTAAAAATGGAATATTTTTTTCTTCGGCTATTCTTCCAACAAATATCATGACAAAGTCTTTTTTTGATAAACTATATTTTTTTTGAAGTTCGGATACTTTTTTTGTATCAATATTTTCTTTATAAAATCTATCTACTTCTATGCCGGTTGGTATTATATGGATATTTCTTTGAACGTTATATTTCTTTTTAAATAAGTCGTAGGCTTTTTTTGTTGGAACGATTAGTTCGGTTATTGTTTTATCGCAGTAAAATTTTGTTAGGTATTCTAGTAGTTTTTTACTTGATTTATCAAAGTGTCCTTTTGTTATGTAGTGAACATAATCTTCGTACATGGTGTGATATGTGTGCACGACTGGTATATTATATTGTTTAGCAAATAATCTAGCAAATGTGCCAATGGCAAATTCTGTTTGACTATGTATAACATCTAGGTGCCAATCTTTTATTATGTTTACAGCTTTTACAGGGTAAATACTTGTAAGTCGTGAGTCATATATCCCGGTTTTTATTCCTGGAATTCTTAGGACTTTTTCGTTTTCGTCATAGTCATATTGGTAATGCTCGAGGTTGGCGGTGACAACGTAGACTTCGTGACCTTTTTTTTCTAAAGCTTTTTTAAGCATAAGCTCACTGGTTACTAGACCACTGATATATGGGGTATATGTTTCTGTAAATATTCCAATGCGCATTTTCTCACTTCCTTTTTATGTTTAATATTATCGCACCAAGCAAAACACCAAAGTAATAGGTGACAATTCGCCATACAATCATTAGGCTTGATAAGATGGGCTCTTTTATGAATGTTTTATAAAATGATAGAAAGCCATATTCTAATCCGCCTGTTCCACCAGGTATGGGAACCATTGATCCGATAAGCATGACGTAGGCAGATGTAACTATTACGATTAGTGGATTTAAATATATTCCAAGTCCCATGGCTAATGTGAATGGGATTAGGTATAATCCTGTTAAGGCAAATAGGTTTAAGGATGTTATTTTTATAAAATATTTTTTATCATTGATGAGCTCTAAGGCAACTTTATGAAAATTATCTATGTACTCTTCTGTTTTATTTAAGTATTTTTCTTTATCTTTAATGATTTTTAATTTTCCTAAAATGTTTACCGTAGTATTTAATATTTTTTTATTCCATTTTTTGCTGAAAGCGAGAATAAACAAGGCAACTGTTACTAGAAGATTTAAAGTGAAACCAATTAATACGAGTTTTTTAAGTAAGCCGTTTTGTGGAAATATTTGCCATATATGGTTTGATATAATAGCTATTAAACCAATTAATATTAAGGCTATTTGGTAGACGATAAAATCTTGAAGTATAATGTTTGTGCTTTTTTCTATTTCAATACCATCTTTTTTTAATGTATATATTTGCCATGGCTGTCCACCTGATGAAAATGGGGTTATTGCATGAAAGAACTGGGTTGTTACCATTAGGTAGAGAGCTTTCCAAAAGGGGTAAGTTTTATCAACTTTATTTGTACAATAATATAGTACTAGGGCTTTTAAAAACCAATAGGCAATTATTAGGGCAAATGCTAGAAGGAGCCATAATGGGTTAAAGGAAAAGATGTATTTTATTTTATCTAAGAAGTTATCTTTTAGTGTGATATATAAAATTAATGCAGTAATTATGAATATAACTAAAAGACTTTTTTTATTTTTCATTTGATTATTTCTAAAGCTTTTAAAGGCTTTCCTTCTATAAATTTTAAGCTTGCACCACCACCGGTTGATATATGTGTCATTTTTTTGGCGTATCCTAATGATGTTACAGCACTAGCGGTGTCTCCTCCACCAACTATTTTTATGCCTTTATTTTCACTGATTATTTGGCATATTTGTTTTGTACCATTTTGAAAGTTTTCATTTTCAAAGTATCCTAGTGGACCATTTAAGAAAATTGTTTTACTGCTTTCAAGGTACTGTTTAAATAGTTTTACTGTTTTTGGACCTATATCAAGTCCTGTTTCGTCTTCTTCTATTTCGTTGATAAATCTTTCGGTTTTTGTTTTCATGTCTTTAGAGACGATTATGTCTATAGGTAGGATTATTTTATCCTCATATTTTTTAAGCATTTCTGTGCAAAATTCTAGTGAGTCTTTATCTAATACCGACATTCCTATATTAAAGCCAGCTGATTTTAAGAATGTAAAGGCCATACCACCACCAATTAATAGGTAGTCAGCTTTTTCAGCCAAAACGTTTACTAAGCCTATTTTATCGCTTATTTTTGCACCACCAAGTACTATTGTGTATGGTCTTTTAGGGTTATTTAATTTTTCTAATTCTTTTAATTCTTTTTCCACTAGAAAACCGATGCCACTTTTTAAGTATGTTGCAATACCAACGTTTGAAGCGTGGCTTCTATGAATAGTGCCAAAGGCATCATTTATGAATATATCTCCAAGACTTGCCCAATATTTTCCAAGAGCCTCATCATTGTTACTTTCTAGTTCACCATTTAAGTCTTCAAATCTGGTGTTTTCAAGAAGTATTACGTCTTTAGGTTTCATTTTGTTTATGGCATTTTCGACTTTTTCGCCTCTTGTTTGATCTACAAAAATAACTTTTTTTCTTAATTTCTTACTTAAACTTTCTGCTACTGGTTTTAAGGTGTATTTTTCTTTATCTTTTTCTTCTTTTACTCTTCCCATGTGTGATAAAAGTATTATTTTTGCACCTTTTTCCCTTGCATATTTAATGGTTTTTAAACTTTCTTTTATTCTTGTTTCATCCATTATTTTTCCATTTTGTATTGGGACATTAAAATCACATCTTATTATTACTTTTTTATTTTCTAAATTATAGTCTGTTATTTTTTTCATAGTTTCCCTCACGATTCATATGTATATTTAAGTTCATTGTCTTCATTTTTCACAATTACTTTACCATTTTCACTAGATATTTTTTTATCAGTTTTTGGGTTAAGTGTGGTACCACTTATTAAACCATCTTTAATCAAATCGCTTACCTTTATCTCAGCTGTGACTGTTATCTCATTTGTGGCATATAAAGCACTTTTTAATTCTTTAAATTCTTCAGGATGAAGCTCAAGATATGTTTCTGCAGCATCTTCAATTGTTTCAACAAATTTTTTATAGTTTTCTTCTCTTGCGGCTTTATTGGATGAAATTATTGAAGGCACTGATACTAATAATATAACACTTAATAATACGATAATTGCCATAAGTTCAACTAATGTGAATCCTTTTTTCATATTCTTCACCTATTGTCATTTTATACCATTTTTTCATTAATAACAAGGTTAATGTGATATTTAGGTGTAAAGAAAGAAAAAACAAGGTTTTACCCTTGCACTAAATGTTTTGCTGTTCTTACCATTTGGGCACTATAACTCATTTCATTGTCATAAAATGCAACTACTTTTACAAGTTGTCCTTCTTCAGTATTTAAAACGTTTGTTGAAAGGCCATCTACTACTCCACCATGTGTGTCACCTATTATATCGCTGGAAACTATTGGGTCTTCGGTATATCCTAATGTTTCGTTTTGATATTTTTTAAAGACGTTATTTATATCTTCTATAGTTACTTTTTGGCTTAATTTAACAGTTAAATCTACGACTGATCCAGTTGTTACTGGCACTCTAAAAGCTAGTCCATCTAGTTTACCATTTAATTCTGGTATTACTTTGCCAATACTACTAGCTGCTCCTGTCGTTGCTGGAATAATGTTAGCACCGGCTGCTCTTCCTCTTCTTGATTTTGCTCCTTTTTTATGAGCTATATCTAATGTTGCTTGGTCATTTGTATAGGCATGAACTGTTGTCATGTATCCTTCTTTTATTTTAAATTCTTTGTTTAAAACGTCTACTATGGGTGCTAAACAATTAGTGGTGCATGAGGCTGCACTTATTATTTGCTCATCACCTGTTAATATATTTTCATTTACTCCGTAAACAACTGTTTTTACATCTCCTTTGGCAGGGGCTGATATTATTACTTTTTTTGCTCCCACAGTTATATGTGCCATAGCTTTTTCTTTATCTGTAAATCTACCAGTACATTCAAATACAGCGTCTATTTCCAAATCTTTCCATGGTAAGTTTATGGGATCTGTTTCAGCGTATATTGGTATTTTTCTACCGTTTACAATTATACCGTTTTCGTCATAACTTATTTCTGCATTATATTTTCTATGCGATGTGTCATATTTTAATAGGTATGCGAGTTGCTCAGGGTCTGTTAGATCGTTTATGGCAACTACTTTTAAGTCTTTATCTTCTTCCATTAATCTAAATACTAATCTTCCGATTCTTCCGAATCCATTTATGGCTATTTTTTTCATTTTCTTTTTCCTTTCTAATTTCCGTATATTCCTCCGCCAATAAATTCTCTTAATATAGAGTCTTCCGGCACTATATCACTGGTTATTGGCAGGAAGTTTCTGAGTAAGTTAATTAATCTTGTAGCTTCTGGGTATTCTTCTTTGGTGCTATCTATTCCATATAATAATGGCTCGGCATATGTCCTAAGTACTCCTAATTCATATGCTAGTGAAGAGTTTATCATGGCGTCCGCATCATCTTGGTATGGATAGATATTTTCGATGGCTTCTTTATCAACGTTTGACCACATTTTTAGAGTTTCTTCGGCGGATGTTCCTCTACATCTGCTATCTCTGACAATTCTTCTTATTTTTCTAACGTCTGTTGTATGAATACGATTGTGGTTATCTATTTTAAGGTGCATAAGCGGACTAATAAATATCTTGAATTTGTTTTCTCTTGGCACGTCTTTGGTGATGGTATCATTTAATGTGTGTATTCCTTCAATGATTAAAACGTCATTTTCACTTAATTTTAGGTATTTGTCTTTAAATACTTTTTTACCTTTTACAAAATCAAACTCAGGGAGCAAGACTTTTTCACCATTTAATAATTTTTTTAGGTGTGTATTAAATAGTTCGATATCAGTCGATTTTATGTCGGCAAAATCATAATTTCCTTCTTCATCTTTAGCTACCTCTTCTCTATCTTTGAAGTAATCGTCTAGAGATATTCTATATGAATTAACTCCTTTAACTTTAAGATATATTCCAAGTTTTTTTGCGGTTGTTGTTTTTCCGCTCGATGATGGGCCAGCAAGAAGAATTAATTTTATTTTATTTTTTTTATCATATATTTGGCTTGCAATGGTACTTAGTTGGTCTTCATAGTATGTTTCAAAAAAGCTGATGGCAAGTGGGCATTTATTTTCAGTGGATATTTTATTTAAGTCGGCAACTGTTGAAACTTTTATTTGTCTACCCCATTCTTGATATTTTTTATAGGTATCAAATGTTAGTTTATGGTGTATGTATTCGCCTAGTTCATTTGGATTTTTTCTATTTGGATATGTTAAAATAAAACTATTTTGTTTAAGGTATATTAAATCAAAGTTTTTGATAATACCGGTATTACAGGCGAGTGGTCCAAAAAAGTAATCATACACGCCGTCAAGTGAATACAAAGTAATTGTTTTATTTGTGGTATATCTTAGACTGTTTATTTTATCTGGTTGGTTATTTTTTTTGAAATATTTTATGGCGTCAAATCTATTTACAATCATTTCTATGTATGGAATTTTTTCTTCTACCATTTCATGCATTTTTTCTTCGATTTTTTTAACGTCTTTTTGAGTTATATCTAATCCGGTTATTTTGCAGTAAATGCCATTTTCTAAGGAGTAATCTATTAATATGTCAGCTGTTTTTCCCAATATTTTTTTTGTTGCTACAGTTACTAGAAATTCTAGGCTTCTTGAGTATATTCTACTTCCTTCTGATGTAGATAAGTCATAAAATTTTACTGATGCACTATTTTGAATTTTTGTATTTAGTCCAACGATAAATTCGTCTAGTTTTGCTCCTATGATTGGGTATTTATAGTCATTTTCCACTTTTTTGCTTATTTCATATAAGGTAGTATTTGGCTCGATGTCACTTATTAGAGTGCCATTATATTTTAATTTTATTTTTGACATTTTCTTTTTCCCCTTTCTTACTATATACAAGTTTAGCAGAAATATAATTTTTTGTCAGTTTTTTTTGTGAATATTTTTTCTCTTTACGTCTTATTATAAGTATGGGAGGTGCTTTATGTCTTTAATACCTAGTGTTTTAGAAAAGTCTTTGGATGGTGAGAGGGTTTATGATATTTATTCAAGGCTTTTGCGTGATAGAATTATTATTTTAAGTGGTGAAATTGATGATGATTTAGCTAATTGTGTGGTGGCAGAACTTCTTTATTTGGACTCTTTGAGTCATGATAATATTAGTTTATATATTAATTCACCTGGTGGTAGTATTACTTCTGGTATGGCAATTTATGATACAATGAATTTTATTAAAAGTAAGGTTTCAACTACTTGCATTGGTATGGCGGCTTCTATGGCAGCGTTTTTACTTTCTTCAGGTGAAAAGGGTTTACGTTTTTGTTTGCCTAATAGTGAGGTTATGATTCATCAGCCTTTAGGTGGTGCACAAGGACAAGCGACGGAAATTAAAATTGCGGCGGAAAGAATTTTAAAATTAAAGGATAAGTTAAATCAAATTTTAAGTAAAAATACAGGCAAGGATTTGAAACAAATTGAAAATGATACAGAAAGAGATTATTTTTTATCTTCAAAAGAAGCATTAGATTATGGCCTTATTGATAAAATTTTATAAGGCTTTTTTCATTGACTTTTAATTTTAAAATTTGTATTATATTTGTGCTATTGAGGTGATTTTATGTTTGAAAAGTATAAGCTTAAGAAGTATTCTAATAAATTTATTGGTATGGCTTATGATTTTTCTCAGCATTATTTATATATGCAGTTTTATATTGTTATTAAACAAAATGGTGTTTATAGATTTATTAAGTTTAACAAGATGTTTTTAGAACATGGTGATGAGCTTATTAGACCAGAGAAAAATAAGATTAATCATTTATGTGCGAAGTCTTTAGATTATTGGTTTAAGTTTGGTGATGAAATTTCTTCTTTGGAAATTTCGGAAAATAAGAAGAAAGTTTATAGTTATGTTTTTAGGCAAAAGAAAGGAAACCGTGAATAGGTTTCCTTTAACCATTTTAATCTATGGTTTTAACTTATTTATTATATTTTGAACCTGAGATTTGTTCTTGACCCATTTGTACAAGTCTTTTAGTAATTTCGCCTCCTACTGAGCCGTTTGCTCTACTTGAAGCGTCTGGTCCCATTTTTACTCCTAATTCATTAGCAATTTCGTACTTCATTTGTTCAATTGCTTCTTTAGAACCTGGAACTACTAAACGATTACTTTTATTTGTCATTTCGTATTTCACCTCCTGTACATTACTATCATGTGTACATTTGGTTTTTTAATACGTTTTTTTTGTTGGAAAAAATTGTTAAAATAAATCTTCTGGTTTTTCTTCTTTTAAGTTTTCTATAACTTTAATATTTTGAATGGTTTCTTCTAGTAATTTTTCAAAATCAAAAGCTTTTTCGTATTCTTCACATTTTTCTAATTTTGGTTTTATTACTGGATGTTTTGGAACAAATATGGTGCAACAATCTTCGTAAGGTAAAATGCTTGTTTCGTATGTATTTATTTTGTTTGCAATTTCGATTATTTCTAGTTTATCAAAGCAGGCTACTGGTCTTATGACCGGCATATTTGTGACACTATTTATACATGTCATACTTTCTAAGGTTTGACTTGCTACTTGTCCAATACTTTCACCATTAATTATTATTTGTGCTTTTATTTTTTTGGCGTATCTTTCAGCTATTTTATACATCATTCTGCGCATTATGGTTATAATGTATGTGTCTGGGCAGTTTTTATATATAGCTTCTTGAATTTTGGTAAACGGCACTATATGTACTTTTACTTTTCCTGAATATTCGTTTAATATACTGGCAAGTTTTAATACTTTGTTTTTTGCTTCTTCGCTGGTGTGAGGTGGTGATTCAAAATAAAGGCATTCGATATTTACTCCTCTTTTTAAGGTTAGGTATCCAGCTACTGGACTATCTATTCCGCCACTTAACATTAATAGTCCTTTACCTTGAACACCAACTGGATAACCTCCGGCACCTTTTTCTTCGTCTGTGTAAATGTATGTAGCATCTTTTCTGATTTCAATATTTAATGTTATTTCCGGATTTTTTACATCTACTTTTAAATTTGTATTTTTTAAGATTTTTCCGCCTATGATACTACTAAATTCCATTGATGGGATTTCAAATGATTTATCTGCTCTTTTAGTAGTTACTTTAAATGTTTTTTTGTTATAATCAATTATTTCTAAAAATTTTTGGGTAATATCTTCTATATTAGTATTTACTTTATAGGCGATTACAATACTGTAGATTCCAAATATTTTTTTTAATTTTTGAGATATTTTTTTTGCGTCTTCACATTCGATAAACATTCTAACGTTATTTTGGGTTATTTTGATATTTTCATCTTTTAAAAGTCTTTTTATGTTGTCGCTTAATGTATTTACGAAAAATCTTCTGTTGGCTTTTTTTGTTGTTAGTTCGCCATATTTTATCATTATTAACTCTTGCATGTTTTCCCTCGTTTCTTTTGTAATTATACTATTTTTTTTAAAAGAAAAAAAGTAATTTGTATTACTTTTCTGTGCTTAATAGTTTTAATATGTTGTCATATATTCCTGGTTTTATTTTATTTAAAGATTCTACTGTAAGCTCTAGTGATTTTTTGTACTCACCTTTATTAAATAGGGTTTCAGAGTATGTTAAATTTCTATCTAATTCTTTTTCACTTGAGCGATATCTATTCCCATAGACTATGGCCATTTCAGCTAGTTTAGCATTTTTCATCATGTCTTTTGTTTTTCCAAATAATTTTAAGGCGAGATCTCTAGCGGTGTCTACTCTGGTGTTTAATGTTTCTATGGTGATTGGTTTTTTATCTAGTTCTTTGATTATTTCTCCCATAGCTTCACTTGCTTCTTTTAATTCAACATAATATGAGTTTGGTATGACGGGTAAATGATAGGTACGTATTTCTTTTTGAGCATCTTTTAAAAGTGTTTTTACTTCTTTTAATTGCTGGCGTGCACGCATTTCGTCTTCATGCATGTTTCCAATTACACTTAATGATTTATCTAGTTTGTTTTCAATGCTTGTAAGTCTAATCACTAATCCTTCTATTTCTTCTGTTAATTTTGAGTAGGCAAATGTTTGATTACTGACGTGGCTTATTAATATGTTGTAGTCACTGTTTAATTCTTTTAACTCGTCTTTTACTTCATATAGTTTTTGCACTTCTTCTTCTTTTAAGCTGTACATTTTTTTTAGTCTATCTATTTGACTAAAGATGTCGTTTACCAGGGTGTTGGTTTTTATTAGTTTTGTTTTTAATGTTTTGCCGGCTTCTTCATAATCGGCTTTGATTACTTTTTCTTTTTCAAAGTCGGTAAATAGGTTTTCAAAGTATTCGGTTAAAACTTTTAGGTCAAACAGACTATCTTCAATGTTTAAAACGCTTGCTCTATCTAGTATATCTTTTATTTTCTTTTCTGCTTCTTCTATGTTAAATTCAACATTTAGGTAGTCTAGTGGATAGCCTTCTTTTTGCATTTTTTCGTATATAGCACTTATTTCTTCTATTTTTTTAGGTAGTATTCCTTCGGCGATTAAGACGATTGATGGAAGTTCTTCTATGATTGTGTCCATATGGTTTAAAAGTTCGTCTACTGAGCTTAAAAGTTTGGGTATTTCTGTAAATTCGTTTTCTTCCATTAGTTTTTCAAACTCTTCAAATCTTTTTGAGATGTTTTCAAATTGGATTGATACGACTTCTTGATATTTACCAAATTCTGATTTCGTTTCATTAAATTTATTATATAACTCGCGGTATCTAGCTTTTTGTTTTGTTATATCTGCACGATTTTTTTCTTCGCTGTTTGTAATTTCTTTTATTTCTTTTAGTAAAAAGTCTGATGTTGTTCTTACTTTATATACTTCCATTTCTAGTTTAGCTATTTTGTACATGGTGCTTTTGTAGTCCATTTTAGACAGTGAGTATTCGGCTTCAATAATCATGTCAGTTATTTTAGGTATTTTTATGTCTTTGATGTCATGAAGTCTTTCTTTCCAATTTTCGTATAGGACTTCTAATTTTTCATTATTTGTATATTCTTCTATTTTTGATAGTTCTGGGCCTACTGGTGATGTGTCTATTTGATTTTTTTCATAGTCTAGTTTGTCTATCATTTTTTTGTATTGTTTATTTTTGGATTTTTGCATTAGCGTTAAAACCACAATTATACTAACAGCGGCGGAAACGAACGCAGCTATTAATATGATAATTACGTTATTCATACTATCACCTATATATCATTGTAACATATTTTTGAACTTTTTTGTCAAATTTTGTCTAAAGGATTTTTGTATTTAAAAACTGATAAAATTATCAGTCTTTAAGTGTGCCAATTGATACTACGTAAACACCATCTTCACGCTTATATGAGTAGTCCGTTCCTGTTAAAACCATTAAAAATGACGGTGCTCCACATTTTTGAGTATCAACTCGCTCTTTGAATTTTAAAAGATTGTCGGCGGCCATGTCAATATATCCTGCTCCTAGTTTTATTTCGATGGCTCCCCATTTGCCACTGCTTGTCCTAATTATAGCATCTACTTCGAAGTCTTTTTCGTCACGGTAAAATGATATACTTCCGCCATGATTTTGAATATATATTTTTAAGTCTCTTATGCAAAGGGATTCAAACATGAAACCGAATGTATTTAAATCGTTAATTAAATCGGCAGGCTTCATTTCTAAAATGGCGGTTGCTATTGAAGGGTCTACAAAATATTTTTTTGGTTTTGTTCTTATCGCATATTTACTTCTAAAATTTAGGTTAGTCGCATTAACTTCTTCTATTACAAATAATTTTTCTAAAGCATTTAGGTAATCGGTTAATGTTGGTCTGGTGATGCCTTCGTCAAAGCTATTTTTTATATCTTCTTCTAAGGTGGTGTTAGATACTGATGTAGATATATTTCTAGCTAGACTTCTTAAGACGCTTGTCATTTTTTCGGGGTTTCTTTTTACTCCATCAGCTTTATTTACATCTTCATGAATTAATGACTTTACATATTCTTTGGCAAATCTATATTTTGCGTCGCTTTTTACTGATATAGCGGCGGGCCAGCCACCTCTAACTATTATACTGGCGATGTCTTCTAAAGTTAAATTAGATACTCCGGAAATATCTTTTCCAGCGAATATGTCCGCAAAAGATACTTCTCCTGTGGATTCCCCAGATTCGTATAAACTCATTGGCCTCATTATTACTCTTGATATTCTTCCTGTACCAGTGTGCATTGTTTCTCCCTCACTTGGTCTTGCAGAGCCTGTTAGGATATATTGTCCTTTTTCACCGGTATGATCAACATCTGTTCTTATGGCGTCCCAAACGACTGGGTACATTTGCCACTCGTCAAGCATTCTTGATTTTTCACCGTTTAAGAATAATGATGGTTTGGTATTTCTTATTTTATCGTATACTTGTTTTTTATCGGGGTTTTGGAATTCAATAAAACTTTTTGCATGGTGCATTCCTGTTGTTGATTTTCCGCACCACTTACAGCCTTCAATCAAAACAGCCCCCATAATTTCTAGAAGTTCATTTATCTCTTTGTCAACAACTCTTGGTATGTACTGCATATGTATCACCTCTTAAAGTAATTATAAACTCATTTTACAAAAAAAGCAAATTTCATTTTACATTTTGAGAAAAATTTATTTTACATTTTAGGAAAAATTAGGTTTATAATATTTTAGCTTAACCAGTTTATAGTGGCGCTACTTGCTCCCCAAGGTGAACCGGAGATTTTGTTTTCTTTTTGATTTATATTAATTGTTTTTAAATTTGAGTTTGTAAATGCTGTTTCTTGTATTGTTTGGACTGATGCCGGTATGGTTATTTCGGTTAATGTGCTGGCCGCAAAACACTTATCACCAATATATTCTAGTCCATCATTTAATTTTATTGCTGCTAAATCAGTCATCGAAAACGCACCACCACCTAATGTTTTGACGTTTGAAGGTATTTCAATATATTTAATTGTCATTCCACCAAAAGCCCAATTTTCTATGAGTTTAACATTTTTTGGTATTTTGATGTTATCTGTATCTTTACTGGCATAGGAATTTAATGTAGTATAGTCTATACTTCCGTCTTTATTTATCCCATAAACGTATTTGTCCTCACCTGTTATATTATTTCTTGTAAATGCTCCTGGGCCTAGATATGTGACAGTACTTGGAATATTGACTTTAGTGATATTGTTTCCATAAAAAGCTACATTTTCAATTGTTTTAATCTTCGAAGGAAGTTTTAGCTCACCTTTTATTTTATTTCCGGAAAACGTTTGCTGTCCTATATACGTAACACTTTCCGGTATATCTATTTCTGTTATATTATCTTGATAAAATTGCATATTACCAATATATGTTAAAGTATCCGGAAACCAAACATGAGTAATACCTTTTCTAACGAAGCCTTTTGTGGTGTTTGCATCTACTGGAATATCAGCTAATTTTGTGATTGTAAGCCCATTTATTTTGTTTGGTATTTTTACTTTAGTTCCACATGATTTATCATAATCTTCAATAGTACCTGTACCATCACCATTGTCTATTACAGTAAAACATTTTTCGCTTGTTTCAACAATACTGCCTTTTGCTTTTAATTTTATGTTTGTATTAAATGCTGAATAGCCTGCTGTTAAAGATATAAACAATACTATAACGCTTATTATTAATATTTTCTTTTGTCTTTTTGCTTTTCTTTTCAATTTAACCACATCCTTCTAACATATAACTGTCTGTTATACGTTTTAAAGACTGTATGATTTGATGTTTTTTATTAATTTTTGTTACAAAAAAGTTAAATTTTGGTATACTTTAGATATGAAATATATCGCATAACAGACAGTTATACGATTATTTTTATTCATATTTTTGATGAAAAGCTTTTGTGATTATGCTTACCTCTTCTTCAGTAAGTGCTCTATCATAAAGCATTGCCTCTTTGAAAGACATATTTGATGTGTCACCTATTACGTCACCATTTGGGTTACCGCCTATTATTACATTTCTTGAGGAAACATTCATATTAGTTACGTTTTGAGTGGCCATCAACTTTCCATCTATATATAACTTTATGATATTTTCATCCTGAATACCTATGACTGTATAATATGTATTGGTATCAATGTTTATTGGAGATGTTGCTTCAACATATTCATTTAAAACTGTGTCATAAATATCAAAAGATATTGTGGGGTTTTGCCATAATCCACTACCAGCTGATTCCCAGTTTCCAAAGATACAACTATGACTATTTTGATAAAGTTTTACATAAATTACGTAACTTATGGTGTTTTTAAAATCATAACCAGCATAACCTATATCAACATAATCGTCTACACCGTCTAATAATAAGGCATTTTTTTCATATGTAGCTCCATAAATTGTTCCATCTTTTTGATTTATACTTTTATCTTTAAGTAATGTTTTTGTATTTTCTACACCATCAACATCTGCCCAAAATAATAATTTATCTTGTGGTATTTGTTTATCAATTAATTCTTTATTTTCTTTAATATTTCCTTTAGCTTTTAAGTTTATATTTGTTTCAAAGGCTGCATAACTTACTATAAGTGATAGTGGTAATATAAATATTAATGTGGTTATTTTTTTTATTTTTCTGTTTTTTCTCATTTACATCTTCCTTTTTATCAGATAACATGACGTTATATGGTAAAAAGGGTTAAATTTTAATGACATTTTGGCGTATTTTAGGACAAAAACTTTAAAATTTGGTATACTTTAGGTATGAAATATATCGTATAACGTCATGTTATACGGTATTTTTGATGATATTATTCACTTTTTTTGATGATATTATTCATGGTTATATTGACTTTAGCATGTAAAAATAATATAATCATTTGTAGCGTGTTTTGCAGCGTTATTTTGAAAATTATAATGTGGTTATTCCCTAAAGGGGTTATCTCTTGAAGTGCTGCTTAAAGTGATATTAGTATAATTCACCCTATAATTTGGCAAAGTAACCTTTCGCACGTGGACGAAAGGAGGTTAGATTATGTCAAGATATAC